>JAIFNF010000241.1 GCA_020047885.1 Gammaproteobacteria bacterium
AAAATCCTTGCCCAGGTATTTCTTAATCGTCTTCGCCTTGGCCGGCGATTCCACAATGACCAGATTTTTGCTCATGATTTTAGGGGGGTTGATAACAACAGGGAGCGCCGGAACTGCTGCGCTATTCGGCACGATTCCGGCGTCATCCAGGATGGGGATCAATCGCTACATCCACGTCCATCGCGTTTTGAAACCGATCTATGTGGGAATTCAGCGCTTAATACATACAAAGCCCCCGCTGTTTGGCGAGGGCAAGGCGTCGCTTAACCGGACTTCAGGCTTTCAGGCGGCAGTACAGGCCGCCCGGGACGGCCGCCACATACCCTTCCAGTTCCAGAATCAACAGCATGGAGGAAACGGCTTCCGCCGTCAATCCACAGCGCTCCACCAGCCCATCGACGCTGGCCGGTTCGTCGCCCATCTTGGCTAACAGTTGCTGGTAATCGTCGTCCAGCGGCAGAGCCTCGGTCGGCGATGCGGTCATTGACAGCACGGAAGCCTCCCTATTCACCGCCGCCAGCGATCCCAGTTCTTCCAGAATATCCGCGGCAGTTTCGACCAGTTTCGCGCCCTGGCGAATCAGCGCATGGCAACCCTTGGCCAACGGGTTGTGAATGGAGCCGGGAATAGCGAACACTTCACGACCCTGTTCCACCGCTTGCCGGGCGGTAATCAGCGAACCGCTCTGCGCCGCCGCTTCCACCACCAGCACCCCTAGCGCCAGGCCACTGATCAGCCGGTTGCGCTGCGGGAAATTACCGGCGACGGGTGACGTGCCAATTGGAAATTCCGAGACCAGTGCGCCCTGTTCCGCGATGGCGTGGGCCAGATTGCGATGTTTGGCGGGATAAACCCGATCCAGGCTGGTGCCCATGACAGCAATGGTTCGACCATTGCTATTCAGTGCGCCCTGATGCGCCGCGGCGTCAATGCCCAGCGCCAGGCCACTGGTAATGACCATGCCCGCCCCGGCCAGATAGGCGGCAAAACTCTGCGCGGTTTCCCGACCGAGTGGCGTGGGATTGCGGGTGCCGACGATGGCCAACTGCTGCGCCCGCAGACAGGCCGGGTCGCCGCGCACGAATAATAACGGGGGCGGATAGGGAATTTGCCGCAGCAATGGTGGATAGCGCACGTCATCCAGCGCGAGCAAATCATTGCCGGATTGCTCCAGCCAGGCCAGATCCTGCTCGACGCCCCGCCAGTCCGGGGCGCTCACATACTCCAGCGCTGACGGGGGCAAATCCAGCCGCGCCCATTCGGTGCGGCCAGCCGCAAACGCTGCGGCAGCGGAACCGAAATGCTCCAGCAACCGGGCGAAACGAGCCGGCCCGACGCCGGGCGCTCGCAGCAGCGCCAGCAGCCAGGCCGGATCGTGAGTCGGGGGCGGGAACTCGTTCAGGGTGTCGTGACCCGGTCGCGCAGGCGAATGGCGCGTTCGGCCTGCATCACCAGCGCGTAGCTGACCAGATCATGCACCTTGTAGACCATGATCAACCCCGAGCGCTCGCCGGGGATTTTGACGGTTCCACCGGACACCGAGTCTGCAACCTCGCGATCCTTGGCATAAATGGCCAGCACATGGCCCGGCTCCAGACCTTCCTGAGCCCCCAGGTTGATGACCACGCTGCTGTACTGGGTGATCTGGGTCACGTCCGGATCGAGATTGACCAGGATGAAGCCTTCGGTGTCGGGCGGGACCGGATGCGGTTCAAAGCTATAAAGCTCGGCTTCCTCCTCGAAGGGAAACAACCGGTCGCCGGCGCGGATTGGAGCGATGGTATTGGCCAGTACCATCGTCGCCGGATCAGCGTCTTTTTCGAGGACGGCCTGACCCAGGTAGATACCGGCGGTGCCCAGATTACGACCAGAACCCGGCTCCATCAACGGCTCGCTGGGGCGGAACACTTGATAGCGCGCTTGGTCAAAGATGGCACCACGCGCGTAAATCCGGTCGCGGTCGGCGTACATCACCTGCTCGTCATCATCGGCCACGATGTAGGGAGCGCCTTTCCACTGGCCATCGCTCAACACCAGGGCACGGGTCAGGAAGGATTCGACCGCGTCGCGGGGCACCGGCGGGATGGGCTGGCTGAGTTCTTCTACCCGAACTTGTGGCGACAGCTTGATGAGCGGCACGTCTTCACGTTCGGCGACTTCCAGGTGCGGTTGGCCGCTGGCGTTATAGCTAAAGCGCAGTACATCGCCGGGGTAAATGCGGTTGGGATTGCGGATTTGCGGGTTTTCCCGCCAGATTTGCCGCCACTGCCAGGGATGCTGGAGAAACCGTGCCGCGATGCTCCACAGCGTATCGCCCGCAGCGACGGTGTAGGTTTGCGGGTGATCGGGACGCAGGACCACCGGCGCTTCAGCCACGACGGTTGTTGCCATCAGGGGTGGTTCACCGGGAGTTGCGGTGGCCGGCCCGGATTCGGGGTCGGATTGATCGGGTGAAACGGGATTTTGGGCGCACGCCCCGACCAGGATCGCCATCGTCAGCGACAGGGCGGTTCTCAAGCGCCTTGAGGAATGCGAGATATTCATGTCCGTGCTCATCCTCCGGAAGGAAACAGGCGGGGGCGGTATGGCCAAGCCCCCAATTGATAAAGTATAGCCCCGACGCCGGGGTTTCTCGTATGATTTCGCATTGAACGACTGAAAATGATCAAAACAGGGCATTGAGAGCCGCTATGGCAACATTGAACATATTGCATTATCCCGATTCCCGGTTGCGCAAACTGGCGCTGCCGGTGGAAACCGTCGATACCAGTATCCGGACACTGATCGCGGATATGCTGGAAACCATGTACGCCGCACCAGGCATTGGTCTGGCGGCGACCCAGGTGGATGTCCAGAAACGGGTGGTCGTGATGGATCTATCCGATCGCAAGAATCAACCTCGGGTGTTTATCAATCCCACGATCCTCGAGCGTCAGGGCGAGGAGGAGTGTGAGGAAGGCTGTCTGTCGGTACCGGGCTACTCTGAGACGGTGCGCCGCGCCGAGTGGGTTCGCGTCAGTGCGCTGGATCGCGACGGCGAACCGTTTGAAATCGAAACCGGTGGGCTACTGGCGGTCTGCATTCAGCATGAGATTGATCACCTGGACGGCAAGCTGTTCGTGGATTATCTGTCGACGCTCAAGCGCGACCGCATCCGCAAGAAACTGGAAAAGCAGGCGCGTCTCGAACCGCGGGTGTCCTGATGATGGCTGCGCTGCGCCTGATTTTTGCCGGCACTCCCGATTTCGCCATGCCCTCCCTGCAGGTTCTGCTGGAGGCGGGCTATTCGGTGGTCGCGGTTTATACCCAGCCAGATCGACCGGCCGGCCGGGGACGCCAATTGCGCGCCAGCCGCATTAAAACCTGCGCTCAGGCGGCGGGTATCCCGGTCTATCAGCCAACGACGCTGCGTGAACCAGCCGTGCAGGCCGAACTGGCCGCGTTGCAGCCCGATTTGTTAATTGTCGCCGCCTACGGATTGATTCTGCCCCCGGAAGTCCTGGCTATCCCGCGCCTGGACTGCATTAATGTCCATGCCTCGCTGTTGCCCCGCTGGCGGGGTGCTGCGCCGATTCACCGGGCGCTGATGGCGGGTGATGCCGAGACCGGCATCAGCATTATGCGGATGGAAGCCGGTCTCGATACCGGTCCGGTGTTCGCCCAAGCGGCCTTCCCCATCGCCCACGGGATGACCGGCGGTGAATTGCATGATGCGCTGGCTCAACTGGGCGCTTTGACCTTGCGGGCGACGTTGCCGGAGTTATTGGCGGGACGCCGGTCGCCAGAACCCCAGGACGCTATGCTCGCGACCTATGCTGCCAAGTTGAACAAGAGCGATCTGGAACTGGACTGGACCCGGTCAGCACTGGAACTGGAGCGCCAGGTGCTGGCGTTCAATCCTTACCCCATAGCGCAAACCCGGCTTGAGGAATACGTCCTGCGCATCTGGCGAGCGGTGGCTGAAGAGACCACAGTGACCGCACCGCCCGGTACGGTTCTGCACGAAGACTCGTCGGGTATCCGGGTGGCTACCGGGTCTGGAATCCTGCGCTTGACCGAAGTGCAATTGCCCGGCGGCAAACCGCTGCCGGTCGCCGCCTTTCTGAATGCGCGCCAACTGTCCGGTCGACGGTTGGGCGCGGCATGACGGTTCGCGCCAGTGCAGCCCGAGTGCTGGGGCAGGTCTTCGGCAACGGAGCCTCGCTGAGTACCGCACTACCGCTGACTTTAAGCGCGACGGATCCGCACGATCGCGGCCTGCTCCAGGAATTATGCTATGGGGTCTGTCGCTGGCATCCGCAGTTGCAGGCCTGGCTAGATCGATTACTGACACGGCCGCTGGACCCGCGTGAACACACTATTCACGCTTTATTGCTGGTCGGCTTGTATCAGTTGCAGCACCTGCGCATT
Organism: Gammaproteobacteria bacterium; assembly: GCA_020047885.1. Next base: position 4,411 of record JAIFNF010000241.1, read on the forward strand.
CCCGAATACGCCACGGTGGCGGAAACCGTCGCGGCCACCCGCGTCTTGCGGAAACCGTGGGCGGCCGGTTTAACCAATGCCGTGTTGCGGGCGGCGGTGCGGCGGCAGGCGGAACTCATCGAGTGGCTGGACACGGATCCGGTAGCCCGCACGGCTCATCCACGCTGGCTGCTCGAACGGTTGCAGCAGGACTGGCCGGAGGACTGGTCGGCCATCGTCGCCGCCAACAACGTTCGCCCGCCGTTCACCCTGCGGATTAACCCGCGTCACAACCTTTCCGAAGCATTTGCCGCTCGTGGAGCAAGCGTTGCCCATGTCGCCACAGGGCTGATGTTGCGTGAACCCGTTGACCCGTCCGGTTTACCCGGCTTCGCGGAAGGCTGGATTTCCGTGCAGGACGCCGCCGCCCAACTGGCGGCACCGTTGCTGAACGTTCAGCCCGGAATGCGGGTACTGGACGCTTGCGCGGCTCCCGGTGGTAAAACCGGTCATCTGCTGGAATGCGCCCCGGAGGCGGATTTGACCGCCCTGGATCAGGATGCTGCTCGCCTCAAACGGGTGCGGGATAATCTGCACCGACTGGGCGTCAAGGCGCGTTTGGTGACGGGCGACGCCCGGCAACCGGCGACCTGGTGGGACGGAATTCCCTATGACCGGATTTTGCTGGACGCTCCGTGTTCGGCGACGGGGGTGATTCGCCGCCACCCCGACATCAAACTACTGCGCCGGGCGGCGGACATCGCAACGCTGGCCGCACAACAACAGGTGATGCTGAGCAGTCTGTGGCCGTTGCTGCGCCCCGGCGGTCAGTTGCTTTACGCGACCTGCTCAGTCCTGCGTCAGGAGAATGAGCAGGTGATTAACCGCTTTCTGACCGTGCAACCCGATGCCGAAGAGTCGGCTATCCCGGCGCTTTGGGGCCGACCCCTGGCGCACGGTCGGCAAATTCTGCCCGGAGAGGCCGACATGGATGGATTTTATTACGCCCAGTTGTTGAAACGTGGCGCACCGCCGGAGGGTGCCTGATGTTGGCGCGTCTTCGCCCTGGGATACACGGGCTGGCGCTGCTGACCCTGATGACCCTATCCGTTGCCTGGGCAGCGGGTTTTAACGTCCTGAGCGCTTCCACCCGGTTGGACGGCGAAGTCTACCGCTTGAACGCCCAAATCCAGTACCGCTTCAGTGGGGCTGTCCAGGAAGCCTTGGAAAATGGCGTACCGTTGATCATTGAACTGGAAATGGAAGTCCGGCGGCGACGCGCCTGGGCGTGGGATGAAACCGTTTACGCGCTGGTCCAGCGCTTCCGGCTCGAATACCACACCCTCAGTCGACAATATCTGGTCAGCAATCTCAACAGCGGTGAACGCCGGGCGTTCCCGAGTCGCGAGAGCGCCTTGCAGTTTATGGGGCAAGTGACCGATTTCCCTTTCCTGGATAAGGGGTTGCTGGCTCCGAATGAGCAGTACTATGGCGCTCTGCGCGCCCAACTGGATCTCGACGCCTTGCCGCCGCCGCTGCGTTTGTTTGCTTATATTTCAAATGACTGGCGATTGGCCAGTGAGTGGTGGGTATGGCGTCTCTGATTCGCCGACTGGCGCTGGGTCAGCGATTATCCGTCGTCCTGGGATTGCTGGCGTTGTTGCTGATCATGCTGACATTGATGAGCAATGCGACCACCGATTCGACCCAGTTTGAACAGGTCTACGGCTGGATGCTGCTGATCAGCGCCCTGGGTCTGGCGGCACTGGCGACGTTGATTGTCTATAACCTGATTGAGTTGCTGCGTCGTTACCGTTGCCAGGCTCCGGGCGCGGGTCTCACCCTGCGGTTGGCCGGGATTTTTGCCGTACTGGCCATTGTGCCGGTGGCGCTGGTCTACAGTTTTTCACTGACCTTCCTGCAACGCGGCATCGACAGTTGGTTCAATATCCGTGTCGATCGCGGCCTGGAAGGGGCGCTGGAACTGAGTCGCACCGCCCTGGATCTGCGGATGCGCGATGTGTTGAAGCAAACCCAGCGGATGGCCAACAATATTGCCGAGAGCGATGGAGAACAACTGGGTCGCCGCCTCGATGAGATGCTCGATTTTGGTGAAGCGTCCGAACTGACGCTGTTTGGCCGCGATGGCCGGATCATTGTCACCGCCACGGCCACGCCCTCCCTGATCCTGCCTGATCCGCCCCCCGAGTCGGTGCTGCTGCAAGTGCGCCAAGGTCACAACTACGTCGGGCTGGAGCCGATCCGCGATGCCTTTCACATTCGGGTGGCCGTCAAACTCTTGCTGTCCAGCAATGAAGAAGGGCTCTTGCAGGCGCTGTTTCCGGTGACCGACCGCTTGAGTTTGCTGGCGGATGCGGTGCAGACCGCCTTCGACAGCTATAAGGAACTGGTCTTCCTGCGCGCACCGCTCAAGGCCAGTTTCACGCTGATTCTGACGCTGACGCTACTGCTGGCAGTACTGGCGGCATTCTGGGCGGCGTTCTATACCGCGCGCCGACTGGTGCGACCGTTGCGGGAATTGGCTGAAGGGACGCAAGCGGTCGCCGCCGGCCAGTTCGACCAGCAACTGGCGCGGATGGGCAGTGATGAACTGGGCTTCCTGGTGCAGTCATTCAACGAGATGACCCGCAAGCTGGCCCAGGCTCGCGATACTGCGCAGCGCAGCCAGCAACTGCTCGAAAGCCAGCACACTTATCTGGAAACGGTACTGGCGCGGCTCTCGTCCGGAGTCCTCACGCTCGATCAACGCGGACGTTTGCAAACCTGCAACGCGGCGGCCAGCCAAATTCTCGGCGTTGATTTACAGATTTTTATCGGCGCGGATAGCGAACATATCGCGGCGGCTCAGCCGGCGTTGCAGGATCTGATTGATGAGATCGGTCCACAATTAGCGCAAACCGGCGACTGGCGGCAGGAAATCGCCTGGTTCAACAGCGCCGGGCGGCGAATTCTGATGTGTCGCGGCAGCTCGTTGCCGGATGCGGTGGGCCTGCGCGGCGGCCATGTCATCGTGTTCGACGACATCACCCACTTGGTGCAGGCCGAACGCTCCGCGGCCTGGGCCGAAGTGGCGCGCCGCCTTGCGCATGAAATCAAAAATCCGCTCACCCCGATTCAACTAGCGGCTGAGCGCATCCGCCACAAGTACCTGAAACACATGGACGAAGAACAAGGTCGAGTGCTGGATCGCGGCACCCACACCATCGTGCAACAAGTCCAGGCGATGAAGGAAATGGTGGACGCCTTTAACGAATATGCCCGGCCGCCGCGCCTGCAACTGGCACCGCTGGAACTCAACGACTTTGTGGCCGAAGTGCTCTATCTTTATCGGGATTATCCGGCTAATGTGGAAATTCACTTGGATCTGGCCCAGGAACCGCTGTGGATCGACGCCGATAAAGGCCGTTTGCGGCAATTGCTGCACAATCTGGTCAAGAACGCCATTGAAGCCATTCGCGACGGCCACGGCTCGAATCTGTGGATTCAAACCCGCCGCGAGCATGTCACCGGGGCTGATTGCGTGGAATTAAGTGTCTGCGACGACGGTCCAGGCTTCCCGGAACACCTCATGGCCACCGCTTTTGAACCTTATGTGACTACCAAACCCAAAGGAACCGGGCTAGGATTAGCGGTTGTCAAAAAAATTGTCGAGGAACACGGTGGATGGATTCAACTGGAAACACCCATGGTCGGCGGTGCCCGTATTGTGGTGCGGCTGCCGTTCCGCACCGAAACGGTTGGATCACTCCCGTCAGCGGTTCCTACCGTGCCGTCAAACCCCAAGGAGGATAGATGAGCGCGTCCTATATTCTGATCGTTGATGATGAACCCGACATTTGCGATCTATTGAAGGAAATTTTGGAAGATGAAGGTTATAGCGTGGGGACGGCGGAAAACGCCGCCGCCGCTCGTGAAGCGCGTCGCGCCCAGCGGCCCGACCTGATTCTGTTGGATATCTGGATGCCGGATACCGACGGCATCACTCTGCTCAAGGAATGGAGCGAGGGTGATCATCTGCCTTGCCCGGTCGTGATGATGTCCGGGCATGGCACGGTGGAGACCGCGGTGGAAGCGACCCGGCTGGGCGCTTACGATTTCATCGAAAAACCGCTGTCCATGTCCAAGATGCTGCTGACGATCGAGCGGGCGTTGG
>JAIFNF010000026.1 GCA_020047885.1 Gammaproteobacteria bacterium
GGCTGGGACCGTAAGGTGTACCGCCGCTTCGCGTCTCCTGCAACGCCCGTTCAGTAAACGGCAGCCCCACCAGCAACATCCCATGGTGCAGTAGCGGCAACATCATGGTCAACAGGGTGGATTCCTGACCGCCGTGCAAAGCCGAGGCAGCGGTGAACACCCCCGCTGGCTTCCCGGACAAAGCACCGGTCAGCCATAGACCCCCGGTGGAATCCAGAAAATACTTGAGCGGCGCGGCCATGTTGCCGAAGCGGGTTGGGCTGCCCAAAGCCAGACCCGCACATTCCTGGAGATCTTCCAGACGGGCATAAGGTGGACCCGTTGCCGGAATATCATCCTCCAACGCCTCGCAGACGGTGGAGATCGCGGGCACAGTACGCAACCGCGCTATCATGCCCGGCGTTTCCTCAACGCCTCGCGCAATCTGCCGCGCCATTTCCGCAGTCCCGCCAGTCCGGCTGTAATACAACACCAGAATTTCGTCCAATGTCTTTATTCTCCTCCCGTCCGTTGATTATGCCTTCTCACTGGCTTGACGACTGGGGAAACCAGTGCTAGCGTTGAAATTATCGTGATTATCTTAATTGGTGTTCCACCCGGTAGCGATGCTGAATTTCAAGACCTTGATGAACCTATTCGCGCCATTGCCCCTGTTGATACTGGGGTTAGCCGCTTGTGCGATAGCTCCCCCCGTACAAGAAATGAGCGACGCCCGTCAGGCCATCCGTGCGGCCGAGGCTGTCGGCGCCGCTCAGTACTCCCCGGAAAATCTGACTGCAGCGCAGGCGTTGCTGCGTAAGGCTCAGGCTGATCTGGAAACGGGTGCTTATGAAACGGCGCGTCAGTATGCGCTGGATGCTCGGACGGAAGCTATCAAGGCTCGCCAAACCGCCTCCAACAATCCGCCGCCCCGTTCAACGCCAGCCCAGAAGAAAATTCCATGAAAACACTGTGTCTACGTTGCCAGGTCAGCGGCCGGGTTCAGGGCGTCGGTTTTCGTTATGCAACCGTCGATAAAGCACTGACGCTGGGTGTCACCGGCTATGTCCGCAATCTGCCGGACCGGCGGGTTGAAGTTGTGGCCTGCGGGGAGGAACAGGCAGTTACGGCTCTCCGCAACTGGCTTTGGCAAGGTCCGTCACCCGCTTCGGTCAGCGATGTCCACTGCGAAACTGCGCCCCATCAGGATTACCGCGATTTCCGGATTGAATAACTTTTCGAGAATGGGTGTGACTCAAAGGTTGCCCCGTCCTTGCCGCCGAAACTGCCGCCTAGATAGCTGTAAGCCCTGGCTTTCTGTGAGAGATCCAGGTGATCCGCTGTCCGGACGGCGATCAATAAGCCTCATTCAGCGGGTGGTTGATCGTTGCCCGCAGTCGTTCACGGAAAATCTGATGAACAACAGCCCCTCATAACGCATGTTGTCGATGTTGAAAATAGTACATGAACCGAAAAATACCTTTAGAATTTCACCTTTAAAATTTTCATATTCCACCGACGACCTGCACTGTCAATCACCCCGGCCTGATGATCTTTAAAAATTTAATCCGGTACAGTGCCCAAGATCTGATACCGAATTATTTAGTTTAAGATCATAAGGCCGGGGTTTCTCGCGGAAAATCTTATGATCTATAAAGGCCTGATTCTCGCTGGCGGCTCCGGCACCCGGCTGCACCCTCTGACGGTTTCCGTCAGCAAGCAACTGATGCCGGTCTACGACAAGCCGATGATTTACTACCCGGTTGCCACGCTGATGCTGGCGGACATCCGGGACATTCTGATCATTACCACCCCCCGCGATCAGGAGGCGTATCAAGCCCTGCTGGGCGACGGCGCACGCTGGGGGATGAACATTGAATACGCTATCCAGCCCAGTCCCGACGGGTTGGCGCAGGCATTCCTGATTGGCGAGTCCTTTATTGGCGCTGATCCGGCCTGTCTGATGCTGGGCGACAATATTTATTATGGCCAGGGCCTGTCCGCGGTACTGCGCCGGGCGACTGCTCGTCAGCAAGGCGCGACCGTCTTCGGCTACTATGTGCGTGATCCCCAGCAATATGGCGTGGTCAGCTTCGATGCGCAGGGTCGGGCGGTGGAAATCGAAGAGAAACCGAAACAGCCCAAGTCCAATTACGCGGTGACCGGTCTGTATTTCTACGATAACGACGTCGTCAACGTCGCCAAAAATATCCGGCCTTCCGCACGGGGCGAACTGGAAATCACCGACGTTAACAAGGTCTATCTGGAGCGCGGGGCGTTGAACGTGGAACTGCTCGGGCGCGGCTATGCCTGGCTGGACACCGGCACGCACGAATCACTGCTGGCAGCGGCCAACTTCATGCAGGTCGTCGAGCAGCGGCAGGGGCTGAAAATTTCGTGCCCCGAGGAAGTCGCCTGGCGGATGGGCTTTATCGACGATGAGCAACTGACCCGGTTGGCGCAGCCACTGGCTAAAAGCGGCTATGGTCAATATTTAATGGATCTCCTGGAGCGGAGGGTCACGGCGTGAAGGTGATTGAAACGGGCCTGCCCGGCGTATTGTTGCTGGAGCCGAAGGTATTCGGTGATGTGCGCGGCTTTTTCATGGAAACCTGGCAGGCGGGGCGTTATCACAAGTCGGGGATGCCTGAGCGCTTTGTCCAAGACAACCATTCCCGGTCGCGCCGGGGCGTCTTGCGTGGTCTGCATTATCAGTTAGTTCAACCCCAGGGTAAGCTGGTGTGGGTCACCCGCGGCGCAGTGTTCGACGTGGCCGTGGATATTCGCCGGGGGTCGCCAGCCTTCGGGCGCTGGTATGGCTGCGTACTGGACGATGTGGATCACCGGCAACTGTATATCCCGCCCGGTTTTGCCCATGGCTTCTGCGTGATTTCGGAAGAAGCGGATTTTTTCTATAAATGCACCAATTATTACCATCCGCAGTCTGAACGCGGCATTGCCTGGGATGATCCGGACATTGGCATTGACTGGCCGTTGCGCGACGTGGCCTTGTCGGGCAAGGATCAGCAAAATTCACGGTTGAAAGAACAAGCGGCTGAAAATTTGCCGATGTACCAATATCCCTCACCCCCGGCCCCTCTCCCCCAGGGGGCGATGGGTGCTTTAAGCGAGTGAATTATGCGACTCATTATTATCGGCGCTCAGGGTCAAGTGGGCTGGGAATTGAACCACCGGGCTATAGCGTCAGGTCATCAAGTACTGGCCTGGGATCAGGCGGAACTGGATATCACCGATGCCGTCGCGGTGGACCAGGCGCTGGACGCCAGTGGCGCTGATGTGGTCATCAATGCCGCCGCTTATACCGCAGTGGACAAGGCTGAACAGGAACCCGGTCGGGCGTTTGCGGTCAACCGGGACGGTCCCGCGCACTTAGCCGCGGCCTGTGCGCGATTGAACATCCCCCTGTTGCATATTTCCACCGACTATGTTTACGACGGACGCCAATCCAGCCCCTACGTTGAAGACGATGCCACCGCGCCCCTGGGCGTGTACGGGGCCAGCAAGCTGGCGGGTGATGAAGCCGTGCGTCGCTTGCTACCCCGCCATCTGATCCTGCGGGTGAGCTGGGTGTTTGGCGTCCACGGCCATAACTTCGTCAAGACCATCCTGCGACTGGCGCGGGAACGCGAAGAACTGCGCATTGTGGCTGACCAGCACGGCAGTCCCACCTTCGCCGGCGACATTGCCTATACCCTGTTGGAACTGGCCGGGCGCATCCCGGAAATCGATGCAAAAGCCGCATGGGGGACTTACCACTATTGCGGGGAACCCATGACGACCTGGCATGGTTTTACCTGCGCCATTGTGGAACGGGCCAAGGAACGTGAACCCCTTCGGGCGCAAACGGTCATTCCGATTAGCACCGCGGATTACCCCACTCCCGCCGCCCGACCCGCCCATTCCGCGCTGGACTGTGGGAAACTGGCCGCCCAATTCGGCATCCGGCCGCGCCCGTGGCGGGACGGTTTGCACGCCCTGTTATCGTCTGACCATTGACTACTGACCCCTCATTCCATGTCTGTTGATCTTGGCGAATTGCTGGTTGCCCACCAGAAACTGACCGACGCTGATTTGCAACGCGCCAAGCGGGTGCAGGAGGACGCTGGCGAGGCGCTCGATACGCTGCTGCTCAAGCTGGGGCTGATTTCGGAACGCGATCTGGCGGATGCCCTGACGGCGCAATTGAATCTGCCACTGGTTCGGCCTGCCGACTATCCCGAAACGCCGGCGACCAATGGCGCACTCTCGCCACGCTTTCTGAAAGACGCCCGTGTGATCCCCCTGGCGGAAGATGAACAGGGTCTGACCGTGGCGATGGCCAATCCCACCGATGACTATGTGCTGTCGGCGCTGCGGCTGGCGACCGGTAAGATTATCCGGCCACAGGTGGGCATTCCCTCGGAACTGGAAGTCGCGTTCGCCCGGTTGTACGGCAGTGGCCGCTCGGCGATGGGGCAGATCGTGGATTCCATCGGTCTCGCTGACGATCTCACCGACGAGGAGCAGATTCAGCATCTGAAGGACCTGGCCAGCGAAGCGCCGGTCATTCGCCTGGTCAATCTGATGATCGCCCGTGCGGTGGAATCCCGCGCCTCGGATATTCACATCGAACCGTTTGAAAACCGGCTGAAGGTGCGTTACCGGGTAGACGGGGTGCTGCGTGAAGTCGAATCGCCGCCCTCACGGCTTTCCGCTGCGGTCATCTCCCGCATCAAGATCATGGCCAAGCTGAATATCGCTGAGCGGCGGTTGCCGCAGGATGGGCGAATTCAGTTGCGGGCGCACGGTAAGGAAATCGACCTGCGCGTGTCCACCGTGCCGACCCTGTGGGGTGAAAGCGTGGTCATGCGCATTCTCGACAAGGCCAGCGTGGTGCTGGATTTCCCGACCCTGGGGTTCAGTCCGCGTACTCTTGAACGCTTCCTCCGTATTCTGATGATGCCGCATGGCATTATCGTGGTCACTGGGCCAACCGGCAGCGGTAAGACGACGACCCTGTACACCGCCTTGCAGACGCTGAATACGCCAGAGCGGAAGATTCTGACCGTGGAGGATCCGGTGGAATATCAACTGGAAGGCATTAACCAGATTCAGGTCAAAGCGCAGATCAACCTGACGTTCGCCAATGCGCTGCGCTCCATCGTCCGCCAGGACCCGGATGTGATCATGATTGGTGAAATGCGCGACTTGGAAACGGCAGGCATTGCGGTACAGTCGGCATTAACCGGCCACATGGTGTTATCGACCCTGCACACCAACGACGCGGCGGGCGGCATCACCCGCTTGATGGATATGGGCGTTGACGACTATCTGCTGACCTCCACGATTAACGGCATTCTGGCGCAACGTCTAGTGCGGCTGCTCTGTACCCATTGCCGCCAGCCGTATCAGGCGCTGCCGGAACTGGTGGAGGAAATGCGGTTGCGGCGCTTTGTGGAAGCCCCCCTCACCCCCGACCCCGCTCCGGGCGAGGGGCGTGGCGTCACCTTATATAGAGCGGTGGGTTGCGAACTGTGCGGGGGAACCGGGTATCGGGGCCGGGCGGCGATTATGGAATTTATGACGATGACCGATACCTTGCGGCGACTGGTGCTGAAACACGCCGACGCAACGGTGTTGCAGGCCGAAGCCCAGCAGGAGGGGATGGATACCATGTATGAAGACGGGTTGCGCAAGGCCGTTGCTGGCGTCACCACCCTTGAGGAAGTGCTGCGCGTGACGACCCAGCAGGAACAGGAGGCGTAGATGCCCCGCTATCGGTATGAAGCAGTCGATAGCGCCGGTGAAACGCTGCGTGACGAGATGGACGCGCCGAATCCGGAAGCGGTCATTGAACGGCTGCGCGATCAGGGTTTGCTGCCGTTGTCGGTCGACGAAGCCCGAGGCGGTTTCCTTGGTGTCGGTCTCGGTCAGCCGTGGTTCAGCAAGCGCCGGTCACTCTCGCGCAAAGCGGTCATGCTGATGACCCAGCAACTGGCCAACCTCCTCCATGCCGGGATGCCGCTGGATCGAGCCTTGACCATCCTGATCGGGGTCAACGACGATGAACAGGCGCAAACCCTGCTGGAGCGGGTTCAGGAAAAGGTACGCGGCGGTTCATCGCTGGCCGATGCGCTGGAAGCGCAGGGAGCGTTCTCACGCTTCTACCTGAATATGATTCGCGCCGGCGAGGCGGGCGGGGCGCTGGAAGTGGTGCTCAAACGGCTGACCGAGTTTCTGGAGCGCTCACAGGCGCTGCGGGAAACCGTGACCTCGGCGCTGATTTACCCGATCATCCTGCTGTCGGTATCGGCGCTGTCAGTGATTATTTTGCTGACTTTCGTGGTGCCGCAATTCCAACAACTGTTTGCGGACGCCGGTAAAGCGCTGCCGCTGGCGACACAGATTGTGATTGCCCTGGGGGATGGATTTCGGCATTACTGGTGGGTGGGAGCCATGGTGCTCGTGCTGATCGTGGCGATACTGCGCCAGCAACTCACTCAGCCGGTCAGTCGTGCTCGCTGGGATCGCTGGTTTCTCAGTCTGCCCTTGTTTGGCGACTTGATCGCCAAGGTGGAGACGGCGCGGCTGACGCGGACGTTGGGAACGCTCATTGGCAATGGCGTGTCGCTGTTGAATGCGCTGACCATCGTCCGGGAGACACTGACGAATCAGGTGCTGGCGACGGCGCTGGGCGAGGTTTCCGAGCATGTCAAGACCGGACGGGGGTTGGCCGAACCGTTGCAGGAGGCAGGGAACTTTCCCAAGCTGGCGGTGCAAATGATCCGGGTGGGCGAAGAAACCGGCCAGTTGCAAGAGATGCTGTTGCAGGTGGCGGATACCTACGATGGCGAGGTGCAAACCGCCGTCAAGCGAATGCTGACGCTGCTGGAGCCGGCGCTCATTCTTGGGCTGGGCGTGATCATTGCCGGAATTATCATGTCTATTCTGGTCGCGATTCTCAGTTTGAATGAGTTGGCCTTTTAACCGGTTCATAATGCGAGAAAAACACATGAAACAAGCAACTTTACGCCGCGCACGCGGCTTTACTTTGATCGAACTGCTGGTAGTGCTGGTGATTCTCGGTCTGTTGGCCGGGCTGGTCGGGCCACAGGTGATGAAATACCTGGGTGGCGCGAATACCAAGACCGCCAAGTTGCAGATCGAAGATTTCAGCACTGCGCTGGATGCGTTCCGGCTGGATATGGGGCGCTATCCCAATACCAATGAAGGCTTACAGGCGCTGGTCATGCAGCCGTCCGGTGCCAGCCGCTGGAACGGTCCCTATCTGCGCAAGAGCATTATTCCCAAGGATCCGTGGGGCAACGATTATCAATATCGCTCACCCGGCCAGAACAGCGGCGGGGCTTTTGACCTGTATTCGCTGGGCGCAGATAACACTGAAGGCGGCGAGGGTGAAAGTCAGGACGTGGTGAGCTGGTTGTAGTCGGGCCATGGGACGGCGGCAAGCGGGCTTCACACTGCTAGAAGTACTGATCGTGCTGGTGATTGGTGTGTTGCTGGTCGCGTTGACACCACCCCTGCTGTCCGGTATGAGCGGTGCGACCGAGTTGCGTGGTGCCGCCCGACAACTAGCCGCCGGGTTGCGCAATGCCCGTAACCAGGCTGTCACTGGCCAACAGGAGGCCATCTTGCTGCTGGATCTGGCGGGACGCCGGTTTGCTGTCAGCGGCGATTCGCGAGAAGTCGCCCTGCCTAACAGTGTTGCTCTGCATCTTTATACGGCTCAGTCAGAATTGCTGGATGGTGAGAAAGGCAGTATCCGGTTCTTCCCGGATGGCAGTTCCACCGGCGGCGCGATTACGGTCAGTGGTCCGAAGCGGGCCTACCGGGTGAACGTGGACTGGCTGACGGGTGCCATCGCCATTGTTGAGCAGGAGGGGCAGCGATGAGCAATGCTCTATTCCCCTCCTTGGATAAGGAGGGGTGGCGCAAAGCGCCGGGGTGGTTCGAACGCGGCTTCTCCCTGCTGGAAGTGCTGGTCGCGTTTGCCATTCTGAGCATCTCGCTAGGCGTACTGCTCCAGGTGTTTGCCACTGGACTGCGTAACGCCGGACTGGCCGATGACTATACCCGGGCGACGCTGTATGCTGAATCGATCCTTGCTGCTGTCGGTCGCGAAGCACCACTGACTGAGGGCGAGCGCAGTGGGCCGGTGAATGAGCAGTTCTCCTGGCGCAGTAGCGTGAGCCGCTATACCGAGGGGCTGCCCGAGTCGGAAACCGCGCAGTTTCGGGTTTACCGGGTGATCGTTGAAGTGTACTGGCCGGGGGTGATGCGCAACCGCTCGGTCGTTCTGGAGACCCTGCGGCTGGTACCGGTGGCATCCGGGGAGCCGGGATAGTGATGACTGCTCGCTACTCCCCGCAAACCGGTTTCACCCTCCTGGAACTGCTGGTCTCTATCACTTTGATGGGGCTAGTGCTGGTCGTAGTCTATAGCGGCTTGCGGTTGGGACTGAATAGCTGGGAGGGGGGTGAACAACGGGCTGAGGCGACCAATCGGCTGCGGCTGGCTCAGGAATTTCTC
>JAIFNF010000256.1 GCA_020047885.1 Gammaproteobacteria bacterium
CGGAAGCCAGCGCCGCTTTGCAGGTTGAGGCGGTTTTAGGCAATCAGGAAATTATCGTCAAGCCGGTCAGTCCGCAGTTCAATGGCGTACCGGGCATTTCCGGGGCTACGGTGCTGGGCGATGGCCGGGTGGTGGTGGTGCTGGAACTGGCAGCACTGGTGCGCAACGTTGGTTCGCAACGTCAGAAGCAGATGGAAAGCCGCGCCTTGCGGGCTGCCCGCCAGGAAAACCGCCCTGAGAAGTTGACGATCATGGTCATCGACGACTCGATCACCATGCGCAAGGTGACGGCGCGCATTCTCGAACGCCACAACATTCAGGCGATCACCGCCAAGGATGGGCTGGACGCGGTGGCGATGCTGCAAACGCAGATCCCCGATCTGGCCATTCTGGATATCGAGATGCCGCGCATGGATGGCTTTGAAGTGGTCGCGCACGTTCGCAACCAGAGTCTGTTACGCCACTTGCCGATTATCATGGTTACCTCGCGCGGCGGCGACAAACACCGTGACCGCGCCATGAGTCTGGGGGTCAACGACTACCTGACCAAACCCTATCAGGAAGATCAGTTGATGGCATCGATTCGTAACATCCTGGGCGAACGCGCCCTGGATTTGATCAATTAACACGACCTACTCTATGGATGCTTCCACAAATCTTCGTTGCCTGATTATGGCGGTCCAGGGCGGACAAGTGCTGCTGCCCAACAGCCTCGTGGTCGAGGTACTGCCGTTCGCGACGCCACTGCGCATTGAAATGGCCCCCACCTGGGTAGTCGGCGCGATGCTGTGGCATAACCTGACGACGCCGCTGATTAGTCTGGGGCAAATGGTCTTCAAAGTGGCCCTGGATGCTGATCTTAATTCCCGGATCATCATTGTAAATACTTTGGGCGCTGATCAGCGATTGCCGCACTTCGGCATTCTCGGCACCGGAGCGCCGCGTCCCATTAACCTGCAACGCCATGATATTGCCGAAGATCGGGAAACGGCTGAAGTCGCCCGACAACGGATCGGTGTTCTGAGTTGGGCGCGTTATCAGGATCAGTCGGTGCTGATTCCCGATATGGACGCCATTGAGGCGGTGTTGCAACCGCTAGTGCGGCGGACCTGACCGGTGTGAGTCAACGCCTGACGTTTCCATGCGGTTAAGCACGATCAAGCTGGCGGGGTTCAAGTCGTTCGTCGACCCCACGGTGTTGCATTTGCCCAGCAATCTGGTCGGGGTGGTCGGTCCCAACGGTTGTGGCAAATCCAATATTATCGACGCCGTGCGCTGGGTGATGGGCGAAAGCTCGGCTCGCAGTCTGCGCGGCGAGACCATGAGCGATGTGATCTTCAACGGCTCCGCCAGCCGGAAGCCGGTCGGTCAGGCGTCGATTGAACTGGTGTTCGACAACAGCGCCGGGCGACTGGGCGGCCCCTGGGCCAGTTATGCCGAAATCGCCATCCGCCGCCTGGTCGGACGCGATGGCCAATCCACCTATTTTCTCAACGGCAGCCGCTGCCGTCGCCGCGACATTGCCGACGTCTTCCTGGGTACCGGCTTGGGACCCCGCAGTTACGCCATTATCGAACAGGGCATGATTTCCCGGGTGATCGACGCCCGCCCGGAAGATTTGCGGCTGTTTCTGGAAGAAGCCGCGGGCATTTCCAAATACAAGGAACGCCGCCGCGAGACTGAAACCCGGATTCGCCATGCCCGGGAGAATCTGGACCGGCTCAATGACGTGCGTGAGGAACTGAACCGGCAACTGCAACACTTGCAGCGCCAGGCCAAGGCGGCTGAGCAGTATCGCGAATATCGCACGGAAGAGCGCCGGTTGCGGGCGGAAGTGTTGACGCTGCGCTGGCGGGCGTTGCAGGGCGATATGCAGGCGCACGAGCAGGCGGTGCGCCAGCAGGAAACGGCGTTGGAAACGCTGTTTGCCGAGCAGCGGCGACTGGAGGCCGGGCTGGAAACCGGGCGGACGCGGCGGGCGGATTTGAACGAGGCGTTCAATGCCACGCAAGGGCGCTACTACCAGGCCGGTGCGGAGATCAGTCGGCTGGAACAGTACCTGCAACATCAGCGGGATTTGCAGCGGCGGCGTGAAGACGATTGGCAGCAGACCGTGCAGGCGCTGGAACAGGTCGAGGAACAGCAGGCGCTGGATCGGGAACAGCGGGAGGAACTGGCGACGGCTTTAGCCGAGGCGGAACCGGAGCGGGCGCGGTTGCTGGTCGAAGAGGCTGATGCCGATGCGGCACTGTCAGCGGCGGAAGCGGCGCTACGCGACGGTCAGGGCGACTGGGAGGATTTCAACCAGCGTCATGGCGAAATCCAGCGGCAGATTGAGGTTGAGCGCACCCGCATCGAGCATCTGGATCGGCAGTTGTTGCAGGGCGAACGCCGGCTGGAGCGGCTGCGCTTTGAACAGGAGCAGTTGGCCAGCGCCGATTTGGCGGAAGAATTGGTGGAACTGCGGGAAGCCGAACAGTCTGCCGCCGAGGTTCTGCATGAGGCGCAGGAGCGATTGGCGCAAACCGAGGCCGATTTACAAGCGGTCCGGGAAACCCGGCAACAGGTCGATCAGCAGGTGCGGGCCATGCAGGAGCGGTTACAGACCGGGCGTGGTCGGCTCGCCTCGCTGCAAACCTTGCAGGAAGCGGCGCTGGGTCGGAATGAGCACGCGGTGAACGAATGGTTGCAGGGGCAAGGGTTGACCGATGCGCCCCGCTTGGCGGAGCGGCTGGATGTCGCATCCGGTTGGGAGACGGCGGTAGAAACCACCTTGGCCGGCTGGTTGGATGCCATCTGTGTCACCGACCTCGACGAACCAGCCGCTGCCGCGCACATCGCCCTGTCCCAAGGACGCCTGACCCTGTTCGAACCGCCCTTATCCCCGCCTTCATCGGCACCTTCCCCGCCCGATCAGACTGGAGGTGGGGGGCTGGCCGCACACATTCAGGCACCCTGGCCTCTCACCAGCCTACTGGACGGGGTGCAAACCGCCGCCACGCTCGCCGAGGCGCTGGTGAATCGGGTCGGTTTACAGGAGGGCGAAACCCTGATTACGCCGGAAGGCGTCTGGTGCGGTCGCCACTGGTTGCGCTTGAAGCACGGCGGTGGGAACGACAGCGTACTGGTGCGGGAGCGGGACATCCGCCAACTGGAGACGGCGTTGGCCGGGGATGCGCACGAGGTCGAACAGCAGACGACGCAACTGGGTCAACTACGCGATCAGCACCGCGAACTGGAGCAACAGCGCCGGGAATGGCAACAAGCGGCCAACGACGGCCATCGCGATCAGGCCCGCGCCCAGGCCGAGGTCAAGACGGCTCAGGCGCGCTGGGAACAGGCGTGCGCCCGGACTGAAGCATTGGCCGGGGAACAGGCGGAGCTGGATTATCAATGTGAACAGGATCGGGAGCAGGTGCAATTGGCTCGATTCCGGCTGGAAGAGGCGCTGTTGACGCTGGAAGGTTTACGCGCTGAACAAACAGAATTGACCGGCCGCCGGGAGCGCGTGCAGACGGACTATCAGCAAAGTCGCCTTCGCGCTGAAACGGCTCGGCAGGCGGCAGCTCGACAGGCGTCCGCCCTGGAGGCGCTGCGGATACAAGCGACTTCAGCGGATCGGGCGCTGGAGCGGCTCGAATTGCAACAGCGCCAATTGGCAGATCGCCGTGACCGATTGGCGCAGGAACGGACGTCCGATAGCGATGAACTTCTGGCGACGGCCGGCGAGGAATTGGCGGGCTGGCTGGAAACCCGGTTGGCGGTGGAAACGGAACTGGCGATGGCTCGCCAGCGGTTGGAAACCCAGGATGTGGAACTGGAAGCCGGTGAACAGGGGCGCAACCGCTGCGAGCGGCAGGCTGAAACCCTGCGCCGACAGATCGAAGAACAGCGGCTGGCGCTGGGCGAGGCGCGGGTGAAACAACAGACGGTGCGCGAGCAGTTGCAGGAATTGGAGACCACCCCGGAAACCGTGCTGCCCACGCTGCCGGATACTGCGACCGAGAGCGACGGACTGGCGCGGCTGGAACAGGTTGAGCGGCGCATTCAACGCTTGGGCGCCATCAACCTGGCGGCGATTGAGGAGTTCGCTCAAGCCGCCGAACGCCAACAGTATCTCGATGCACAGAATGCCGACTTGCTGGAAGCGCTGGCGACCTTGGAAGACGCCATTCGCAAGATCGATCGCGAGACCCGTGCCCGGTTTCGCGAGACGTTTGAACAGGTCAATGTTGGGTTGCAGGAATTATTTCCCCGGCTGTTCGGCGGCGGTGAGGCGCATCTGGAATTGACCGGTGACGATGTGCTGGACGCCGGCGTGGCCATTATGGCCAAGCCGCCGGGTAAGCGGATCGGATCGATCAGCCTGATGTCCGGCGGCGAAAAGGCGCTCACTGCCGTCGCCCTGGTGTTCGCCATTTTTCAACTGAATCCAGCGCCGTTCTGTCTGCTGGATGAAGTGGACGCGCCGCTGGACGAAGCCAATGTTCGGCGCTTTGGGGCGCTGGTTCAGGATATGGCGACGCGGGTGCAGTTCATTTTCATTACCCACAACAAGGCCACCATGGAAATCGCCGACCATCTGGCCGGTGTGACCATGCAGGAACCCGGCGTATCGCGGTTGGTCGCCGTCGACGTCGCGGAAGCCGCACGGCTGGCGGGGGTGGGTTAGGCGCGGGGACAATGACGACTCCTTGGCGCATGACTGATACCCTTTCATGCGACATAACGGCTGCGACAGAAACGACATGACCCGGATTATTCCTTCTGACATCAGTCCCCTGGCTTTGGCGGGTTCTCACTCTTGGGAACTCGACACGCTGGCGCAACTTAAGAACCAGCTCGGCCCGGAGTATGTCCTGTTCCACAGCGTCCACTGGAGCTTTAGCCAGGGCCAGGGTACCCGTTTTGGGGAGATCGATTTCATCCTCGTCAACCGCGCCGGTGCGGTGCTGTGCATCGAGCAGAAAAATGGTGCACTGACCGAAACCCAAAATGGTTTGGTCAAGGTTTATGGGCAGCGCCAGAAGTCGGCGGGCGGGCAAATTCATCGTTCCCTGGATCAGATGCGCGACAAATTTCAGTGGCAGCATCCCCGCGCTGCGCCGTTGAAACTGGACTATCTGCTGTACTGCCCGGATTACCGGGTCCAGAACCTCAATGCGGCGGGTCTGGATCAAAGCCGGATCGTGGATGCCACGGCCAGCGATGGTCTGGCGCGGCGCATTGGGCGGGTACTGGGGCCGGGCGAACCTGATCCCGAGCGGCGCGCCCTGATTGAGGAATTCTTCTGCCAGACCTTTGATGTGGTTCCGCAGATTTATGCCTACCGGCACGCACAGGAGCAATACTTCGTTCGCCACGGCGGCGGGTTGGCGGAACTGGTTCACAACGTGGAGATGACACCTTTTCGGGTGCGGGTTTCCGGGAACGCGGGTTGTGGCAAGAGTTTGCTGGCCAGCGTCTTTGCCCGTGATCAGGTGAAACAGGGGCGGCGCGTGCTGCTGGTGTGCTTCAACCGCCCGTTGGCGGATCGCTTGCAAAGTCTGTTGCCTGACGTTCACGCCCGAACCTTTTACGGTTTTTGTGACGAGTTCCTGCGGGGGCGCGGTGAGGCGCTCGATTACGCACGCATGAATCAACCGGGGTTCTGGAGCGATGTTCAGGATCGGGTGTTGGTTGCTCCGATTCCTGATGCCTGGCGCTTTGAGGTGCTGATTCTCGACGAAGGCCAGGATTTTGAAGCGGACTGGCTGGAGATTCTGCAACTGTTCCTGACCGATGAGGGTCGCTTCCTCTGGCTGGACGATCCGGATCAGAACCTGCTGGGCAAGCCCCCCTTGGTCTTACCCGGTTTTGTCCGCCTGCGGGCGCGTCAGAACTATCGCTCGCCGTACAGCATCGCTCGTTTCATGCGCCAGCATCTATCCTTTGACTTCGAACCGGCCAATCCGCTGCCGGGACTGGGCGTCGGCGTACATCCCTACCAGCAACCCGAGGATCAGGCCAAGCGCCTGGAAGCGGTGGTCGCCCATCAGCTTGCACTGGGGTTCGCGCCGGATGAGATCGTTATCCTCTCGCTGCGGGGCATGAATCAGACTGCGCTGTGGCAGCAGGAGCGGATTGGCCGGTATGGCATTCGCCGCTTTACCGGGGCGTATCGGCCGGATGGCGCACAAATCTGGAGCGCTGGAGACATCACGCTGGATAGCTTGTACCGCTTCAAGGGTCAGGAGGCTCCGGCGGTTATTCTGGCGGACATCGAGGATCAGAAAAGCGCCGAGCGGTTGGAACGATTGCTATACTGTGGCATGAGCCGGGCGACGGTAAGGCTGGATGTGCTGGTCAGGGAAGGTAGCGGGATTGGCGAAAGATTTACAAAAAAATAGCAGTGAAATTAGTGTGATCACTATCCCGAGTGATCTGAACTTCACCGCATTCGTAACATTACTCTGTGGTCTGTCCCTGACGTATCTACAGTGACAAGGCAAGGCTAATGCGCCCTGCCCTCCAGCTACCAAGAACTGCCCCGCTTCGAAGCACTCCCTTATACACGAGATTTATCATGGAAAATTTTCAACAAATCTACGAGTTAGCCCAACAGATGGGTATTGAGACGCACCTCCCCACCGGCGATTTGGTATGTGCATTTGTGGGTGAGTGGAATGCAGGGAAAAGCTCAGTGGTGAACGCGCTTACCGGAGTGCAATTGCCAGCGCGACCCACGCCCACGACTAAAACCTTGGTGTATTTGCGCCATACTGAGGATGGCGAGCTTCAGGCGGCGCTTATCAATGCGACAGGTCAGCAGAGCATTTTTAAAGGTGCCGAGGCTCTGGCGGTTCTGAATCGCTCTACGGAAGATCTGGCAGGTATCACTTTAGCCGCACCGGGATTGGATATTCCTCCGGGCGTGGTTTTCGTCGATACGCCGGGTTTCAATGACAACGACCAGTCCGCTTCGACACGAGCAGCAACCGTACACGCCGACATCGTGGTTTTCGTGTTGCAAGCTACGGGATCAGTTATCAACCAGACCCAGGTGGATTTTATCGGACAGGTGCTACTTACCAAGGGCAACCTGGAGGATATTTATTTCGTAGTGACCCATGCTGATCTACTTGATGACGCAAGTCAGCAGACCGAGATCGAAGTGCGCTACCGGGAGCAGTTCGGTGTCGGAGCATCTGAACGGCTGTTCCTGGTCGCTACTCGTGATGGGAGCGGCGTTGAAGCCTTTAAGCGCCAGCTTTATGACCAACTGCGGGCGCGGCAGCCCCGGCTGTTGGCTGACCGCAGACAGCGCCTGGCCAAGCAACTGGTAATCCAGTTGCGCCACGAAGTGGATCGTCGCCGTGCCTTGCTGGCGCTTGGGCGCAACCAGCGTGAAGAGGATAAACAGCGGCTGGAAACACAAATCGCCGAGGCGCGCCAGAAGGAGCGGGAACAACGCGCCCAACTCCGAGATAGCTACCGTCAGCGGTTGCGCGACACGGTAGACCAAGTACGCAGCGCTGCTGATCAGGCAACCTTTGAGATTGAACACCTGATCGGCGAGATGGATTTGGAGCATCTGCAAGCCAAAGGGGTATTACAGGACGCTATACGTTCCGTGCTTGATAGCCGCTTCACCCCCGTAGTACAAGCACAGCTTCAGGAACTTCTCCAGTCGCTCCAGGCCGATGTGGATGGAGCGCAACGCTTCTCGAAAGATCTACTGCATGGGTTGTCCGCCAGTCTGCCGGTG
This sequence comes from Gammaproteobacteria bacterium, assembly GCA_020047885.1. Next base: position 7,748 of record JAIFNF010000256.1, read on the forward strand.
TATGACTCGCCTCTGGCGAAGGTCAGCGCTGAGCACATTTTGCCGTTGGCCGCAATTGGTTCAATTGCCCTGTTTGGGTGGTTCAGTGTTCCTGCCCTGGTGTTAGGGTTTCTCGCCATGAAGGCGCGTGACATCGGCCTGACTCGGTTCGATCGTACTGGCCTGTTTGACTTCGCGGTTGAAAAGACTAAAGCCTTGGCTAGCGGCGCTTACCGGCAAACCGTCAGCATGGCGGTCGCCCGTGCGCTGAGCAGTTACCGCGATCAAGTGATCGATTACCTGCGCGAGACCGTCGCAACGGTCACCGAGCGGGCGCTGGAACAGATCAACGGTGTCGAGGCTCTGGAAAAGTCCTACCGATGCCTTCAGGACACCACGAGCCTGATTGAACAGGAAGCCTTGCTGGACCGCATTACCAGCGCCCTAACCGCCCACCAGATCAATCCATCCGCTTAGGGGGTTCGCCATGTCTACGCTCTTCCGGCAACGCACCGCACTGCTTGCCTTCTACCGTGAACTTCACGACCAGCCCAATCTATTGATCGACGAGGCAGAGCGCACTGATCTACAAGAGCAGGCGCAGCGCCTGTTGGCAGCGACCTTCCAGATAGCCTTTATTGGGCGCTTTTCTGTCGGTAAATCCAAACTTATCAACCGCCTGTTTCTGGGAGCGGATGTACTCACTGTGGCGCTCAAGCCCACTACAGCGCGTCTGATGTATATCCAATATGGCGCTAAACCCGCTTTATGGCTGGT
>JAIFNF010000248.1 GCA_020047885.1 Gammaproteobacteria bacterium
CCGTGTGGGTGGCCGGGCAGGAATTGAGCCGGTTGAGCGACGCCGGGCGTGGCCGGTTGCGTAACCGCTGGCTGGGCTTCATTTACCAGTTTCATCATTTGCTGTCGGAGTTTACGGCGCTGGAGAATGTGGCGATGCCCTTGCTGATCCGCGGCGAGAAGTCGGCAGATGCGGCGGCGCAGGCTGCGGAATTACTGAGCCGGGTGGGTTTGGGTCAACGTCTGACGCATAAACCCGGCGAACTGTCCGGTGGTGAGCGGCAACGGGCGGCGGTGGCGCGGGCGCTGATTACTCAACCGGCGTGTGTGCTGGCCGATGAGCCGACCGGTAATCTTGACCGGCACAGCGCCGAACAGGTGTTTGAACTGATGTTGGAATTAAATCGGGATCTGGGAACGAGTTTTGTAGTGGTCACGCACGATCGAGAACTGGCAGCGCGGATGGATGCGGTCTGGCGACTGACCGATGGGGTGTTGCAAGCGGAGAATGTCTGATGACGACGCTACAATCACGCTATGAAGGTTGCCTGTTAGGACTGGCGGCGGGCGATGCGTTAGGGACGACCGTCGAGTTCAAAGCGCCAGGCAGTTTTGCTCCCCTGACTGATATGGTCGGAGGCGGGCCATTCGGGCTGGAAAAGGGGCAGTGGACTGATGACACGTCTATGGCGTTGTGCCTGGCGGAAAGTCTGATCACCTGTCGCGGTTTCGACGCCCGCGATCAAATGGAGCGGTATGTTCGCTGGTGGAAGGAAGGTCATCTGAGCAGCACCGGCCGCTGTTTCGACATCGGCAATACGGTTTACCAGGCTTTACAGCGCTACCAGCGCACCGGCGAGCCTTTCTCGGGTTCCACCGATCCCTACGCTGCCGGGAATGGTAGTCTCATGCGTCTGGCTCCGGCTCCGCTGTTTTCCGCCGCTGACCCGGAACACGCCATTCACTGGAGTGAGGAAAGTTCCAGAACCACGCATGGCGCAGTGACGTGTGTGGATGCGTGCCGATACTTTGGGGGACTGCTGGTGGGTGCGCTTCAAGGGGTTTCCAAAGAGGAATTGCTGTCCCCCTGCTATACACCGGCGGTGGGCGTCTGGGAGTTCATCCCGCTCTGCCCCGAAATCGAGGTGATTGCGGGGGGATCCTTCAAGCGGAAAGAACCACCGTTTATTGTCGGCAGTGGCTATGTCGTCGAAGCGCTGGAAGCGGCGCTGTGGGCATTTGACCGTTCCTCCAGTTTTGAGGAGGGGTGTCTGTTGGCGGTAAATCTGGGGCATGACGCTGACACTACGGGAGCGATTTTTGGACAACTGGCCGGCGCTTATTATGGCGTTGACGGGATCCCGCAGACCTGGCGCGACAGCCTGGCTCAGGTAGATCTGATTCGGGGATATGCCGGGCAGTTGCTGATGTTGGGCGAAAAGAGGTGAGAAACCATGGCGATCCTCAGCGTTTCCCATCCGGCAGAAACGGCAACCTGTGTGATGTGCCATGCCCCCTTATTTCCTCATCAGGCGCACATCAGTAAGCTCTGTCACCGTCCGAATTGCCGCTGGCAGTATTCGCTGTTGCAAAAGAAGCACCAGGTGTGTCGGGTCTGCGGTCGTCCACTGTCCATGCAAGAGTGGACATCGGGGATTTGCGCTGCCCCGGACTGTCGGCGGGTGGCGATTGCTCAACAACAGGCCGATCAGTTTCGGCAGCACCTGCTGAACCACTTTGGCGTTGGTGAACCGGATACTTTCCAATTGGCCGTCATTCCCGCCGCGGTTCACCGGATCTCCCGGTTGCCCGCAAAGCGTCGGCGTGAATTTCGGGATTACCTCAAGCCATTGATCGACCGTGCCGTAGCCTTGCCCGCTGTCCCTATGGTTGAACCGGACTCGACGATGGAATCGGCGTCGATGCAGGAGGCTCGATTGAACGCAGCATCAGGTAGCGCCTGCGCCTGTTGTCAGGGTTCCTGCTGCCGGGGCGGCGCATATACCCACGCTTATTTAGGCGTTGAAACGTTGCAACGCTATGTGGCGGCGCACCCGGACCAGCAGCCGGATCAGATTTTGGCGGCTTACCTGCGGTATATCGGCAAAGAGACCTGTGAGGGAAGCTGTGTTTATCAGCAGGCGGATGGATGCAGTTTGCCCCGCGAGATGCGCGCCACCATTTGCAACAATTTTTACTGCGGGGGATTGCGGGAGTTTCGGGCGAAGGCGGCGGCGGCTGACTCGGTGCGCGGTTTCTTCGTGGCGACGACCGACGATGAGATTTGTCGTGCCGCCTTGGTCGATGGAGAGCAGATGCTGATGATGTCAGCACCTCGCGTTCGAGAGCAGCCATGCGTTGCTTAAGTTGGGCAATCTGGTCGGGGTTCATTTTTTTAGCGCCAACATCAGCGGTTCACGCCGACACAACGGCTTGGTCATCAACACTTGCACGGTGCCAATGGCTCGTTCGCGGAACCCGCCCTCGCAGTAGCACAGGTAATAGTCCCACATGCGAATGAAGGTCTCGGGGAAACCGAGCGCCTGCACCCGATCCAGATTGCCCAGAAACCGCTGCCGCCAGTGGTGTAGCGTCGTGGCGTAATGAGCACCGATATCTTCCAGATGGAAAACCCGCAGATCCGTAACACGGGTGAGCGTTTCAGCAATGGTGGTGATCGACGGGAGGAAGCCGCCGGGGAAGATGTAGTGGCGGATGAAATCCACTTCGCGCCGATATTGATCGTATTTCTGATCGGCGATCGTAATGGCTTGCAAGAGCATCATCCCGCACGGTTTCAGCAACTGCGCACAGGTGCGGAAATAGGTTTCCAGGTGCCGCTCGCCGACCGCCTCGATCATTTCAATGGACACCAGCTTGTCGTAATGGCCGCGCAGGTCGCGGTAATCCTGGCACAGCACGGTAATCTGCTTCTCCAGTCCGGCCTCCCGCACCCGCTCGCAGGTTAGCCGATACTGTTCCTGGGAAATCGTCGTGGTGGTGACCCGACAGCCGTACTGTTGCGCAGCATGAAGCGCAAACCCGCCCCAGCCCGAGCCGATTTCCAGCAGGTGATCGTCCGGCTTGAGGTCCAGCTTGCGGCAGATACCGTCCAGTTTGGCGATGGACGCCTCGCGTAGTCCGATCTCCGGGGTCGGGAAGATGGCCGAGGAATACATCAGCGTTTCGTCCAGAAACAGCCGGTAGAACTCGTTCCCAAGGTCATAATGAGCGGCGATGTTGGCGCGGCTGCCGTGAAGGTTATTGTCGCGGCGGGCGTAGAGCCACCGGAACAGCGGCATCATCAATCGGGTCAAGCCGTGTTCCAGACCCAGCAGCGCGTCCTGATTGATGACGAAGATGCGTACCAGACTGGGCAAATCATCGCAGGACCATTCGCCGTGCATATAGCCTTCGCCGACGCCGATGCTGCCACGCAAGGCCAGCCGCTGGTAAGCATTGGGGTCATGGATCGTGACGGTGGCGCGTAACGGGCAGTCGGCGCTGACCTGGCCGAAGGGATAGGCACCATCCGCATCGACCACGGTCACGCAGCCCTGCGTCAACTTCTCCAACCGCTGGAACACGGCGCGTCGCAACCAGCGCTCACTCCAGTGTGGCTCGCTCGTGGACATGGCGAGAGGGGACGACATCACCGATTCAGAAGACATGACTTAATTCTCCGTGGGTTTTCCAGATGCCGGGGGATGAGCGAACACCGGAATGCGTTTCAGGAACAGCCGCAGCGCTTCCCAGTGAATGGTAGCAATCACTTTGAGGGTCATGAACGGGAAGCGGATCAGCAAGCCCGCCAGGTTACGGCCGTCGAGCGGTCGGTGGCGGAGACTGAGCGTCGCATCAAGCATCCGGGAGGAGCCTTTCAAGACGTCCAGATGGACGGCCAGATGCGAGCCGGGCGGGGTGGAATGCCAGCCGTAGCGCAAATCCATCGGCAGGAATGGCGAAACGTGCATCGCTTTCTGAAATTGGGCGCGCTGATTGCCGCTGTTTTGATCAGCCACATCCAGCACATAGCCGATTTTCTCCCCCCACGGCGTGTTACGAACCTCGGCCACAAGAAAATCCAGCGTTTCACCATCCGGTTTGAAACAGTAATAGACGCCAATCGGGTTCGTGTAATAGCCGAAATAGCGCAGATGGGTCAGCAAGCGGATTGGACCTTGAGGCCGGCGTCCGGTCTGCTGCTCGGCCAGATCGCGCACATAGGTCTCCAGCGGGATCGCGGGATCGCCGAAATGATCCTCCCGGCGAAACCAGGCCAATGCCGGTCGCTGGGCTGACCATAACCAGCGACCCTTGAACGCCGTGTCCAGTTCCGCCAGGTCGAGATAGACCATGAACAGGTTGTAGCGGAATTCATGCCGACGCGGGAAGAAGCGCCGATGCCGGACATGACCCACATAGAGGCTGCTGTGCAAGTGGATTTTCTCCTCCGAGCGTAGAATTTTTGTCTAATAATATTAGACATTATTTTTACATGAGGGTGGGTCTTTGTACAAGACTTATTCAATATTTGGCGCGAACGGTGAAGGGACTCTCGGGCACGGTCAGGATTTTCTCATAGACCGTTATTTTTTCGGAGCGCACTCACGCCACCAACCGCTGTTCCTGCAAACCCTGCCCCACCGCCAACCCACTTTTGACCCCATCCTCATGGAAGCCGTAGCTCCAGTAAGCGCCGCAGTACCAGGTACGGTTGATCCCGCTGATCTCATCGCGGCGACCCTGGGCTTTGACGCCGGCCTCGGTGAACACGGGATGATGGTACGCGGTGCGGTAAAGAATCCGGGCGGGGTCAATGAGTTCGCTACGATTGAGCGTCAGGCAAAAAGTCTCCGGCGCGGTCAAGCCTTGCAGAATATTCATATTATAGGTGACGGCGACCCGCGCTTGGGGTTGCGCCGGCAGATGGTAGTTCCAGGCCGCCCAGGCGCGCTGGCGACGCGGCAGCAACCGGGTATCCGTATGCAACACCGCTTCGTTGTACTGATAGGGAATCGCGCCGAGAATCTCCCGCTCCCGAGAAGTGGGATCAGCCAGCAACCGTAACGCCTGATCACTGTGGGTCGCGAAGATCACTTCATCAAAAAATTCCACCGGCCCCCGCTTCGGTTTGATATGCACCTGCTGGGGATGGCGGCGCACCCAGTCTACTGGGCAATTCAGCCGGATGCGGTCGCGGAACGGCGCAGTCAGTTGCTCAACATAACGGCGCGAACCGCCCTGAATCACCCGCCATTGGGGCCGGTCGCTCACACTCAGTAGCCCGTGATTTTTGAAAAACTGCACGAAGAATTGCACCGGCATCTCGCCAGTCACCTCCGGTTCCGCGGACCAGATGGCCGCCGCCATGGGCAGAATGTAGTGTTCGGTGAATTCCCGGCTGTAGTTTTGTTCCCGCAGATAGGCATTCAGGCTGATATGACGCGACCCGTCCAGCAATGCCGGTGCTTCCCGATTGAAGCGCAGGATGTCGCGGATCATCCGGTGAAACGAGGGGCGGAATAAATTGCGGCGCTGGGCGAACAGGGTATTCAGGTTCTCGCCGTTGTATTCCAGCCCGGTGCGCTCGCAATGCACGCTAAAGCTCATCAGGGTCGGCTGCGAAGCGACGCCCAACTGGTTCAGCAGGTCGATGAAGTTCGGATAGGTCCAGTCATTGAAGACGATGAAACCGGTATCAATCGCGTAAGACTGTCCGCCGGCTTCCACATCAACAGTATGCGTATGGCCGCCGATGTAGTCGTTCGCCTCGAAAATCGTCAAATGATGCTCATGGCGCAATTGCCAAGCAGCGGTCAACCCACTGATTCCCGTGCCGATGATAGCGATTTTCATGTCCAGTTTTCCCCAATCACAGACGGTTCTTGATGGCGCGGATGACGCTGCCCAGCACCGGAACCCGCTCGTAGATAAATTCCCCCATGTCGAAATAGTCGCGGTGATGATGAACTCGACCGTCATCGAGAAATTGCAAGTGACTGACCCCGCGCAGTTCCAGTTTTTCACCAGCCCGGAACCGGCTATGCTCGAAGAACATCGTCCACACTAACACGCCTTGCTGACCTTCAATCACTTCAGCGTCGAACGTGAAGTAGCAGGCAATGACGCCCTCGTACAACCGCCCGTAGTAATCCCGCAGCGCCGGCAGTCCAGTCAATGACTGCACCGGATCACGGAATTGCACGTCTGGCGCGTAGATCTGCTCCAGCAGATCCAGATGGTTCTTGTCTAACTGGTTAAATGTATTCTTGAAATGATCGAGCGGTCTCAACATGGTCGTCCTCCAACAAGCACCCAGTGGGTTCAAAATATTAGACATTATTTGTACATTATTGCTAATATTTGCACAAGAGCTATTCAGCTATTTTCGCAAACACGGTGGAGACAAAAATCATGGCGGCGATTGCGTTGTTAACGGGAGCCAGTGGCGGGCTGGGTCAAGCCGTGGCGGCAGAGTTACAGCAAGAGGGTTGGACGGTGGCGCGGGTCGGGCGCAGTGTGGAGCGATTGCGTGCGCTCTACGGGTCTGAGGCGCTGTGCATTGAAGCCGATGTCTCCACGCTGGAAGGCGCAAAGGCAGCGGTAGCCGATTGTCAGCAACACGTCGGCTTGCCTACCGCGTTGGCGCATTGCGCGGGGACGACCCTGTTATCGTCTCTGCATCGTACCACTTCAGAAATGTATCGAGCCTGTCTGACCGCCAATCTCGACAGCGCCTTTTTCACATTGAGTGCCTTTGTGGATGCGCTGCGGGAAGCGCGGGAACCGGGCGCGGCGGTATTAGTGTCGTCCGTCGTGGCGCGGATCGGGGTGGCGAATCATGAAGCGATTGCTGCCGCCAAGGCCGGGGTGGAAGGATTGACGCGGTCGGCGGCGGCGACCTATGCGCCGTCCCGGATTCGGGTGAACGCGGTGGCACCGGGCATCATGGACACGCCCGCAGTGGCGCGGATCATCGGTAATGATGCCAGTCGCGCCGGGGCAGCCAAGCAGTATCCGCTGCCGGGTATTGGCAATCCGGCAGATTTGGCGCGGCTGATGGCGTGGCTGTTGTCGGAGAAGGCGGGCTGGATCACGGGTCAGGTGTGGGCGATGGATGGTGGATTTTCCAGCATCCGGCCGTTGGTGCGGTAGGCGCTGGCCGGGCGCAATGTGCTCACGCTGAAATCAATCAGGTGACCTGAGTCAAATGCGCCTCGGAGCGATAGCTTTTCTGCTGGGCATTCTGGTATTTCAGACCCTGCCGGAGTTGCCGAATCGACACTGGACATGGTTATTGCCGGGTGTAGTACTCATTCTGCTATTTATTCCCCGATTACGGCTTCCGGCATGGGGGGTAATGGGATTTCTGTGGGCGTTGCTGTTAGCGCCGCCCATCGCCGTATTGCCAAAGGCGCTGGAAGGCGCGGAAGTGGCGGTGGAAGGCTGGATTGCGACGATTCCGGATCACGAAGGCCGCAGTGTTCGTTTTGAATTCGAGGTGGCGGCGATCAGGAGTAAGGAGGCTGAGGCGGCAGTGCTGGTGGGACGTCGGTTGCGCCTGTCGTGGTGGGATGAGGCGCAGGCTGATGCGGATGAAAAAGACATCCCGGAGGATGCGCGTTCGGCGTTGCGAGTCGGCGACCGCTGGTTGTTTACGGTGCGGTTGAAGAATCCGCGCGGGTTGCTCAATCCCGGCGGGTTTGACTATGAGCGCTGGCTTTACGCCAAGGGCATTGTTGCCACCGGCTCCATCCGTTCCCAACCGCCGCCGCAACGACTGGCCGAAGCGGAACGTTATCTCCTGGATCAGTATCGGCAACGAGTGGCTGACCGGTTCGCCGAGCAGTTGCCGGGTAATCCCTATGTTGGCATTCTGATTGCCTTGGCGGTGGGCGAGGAAGGTAGCATTACGCCGTGGCAATGGGATACGTTCAACCGCACCGGCGTCGGCCACTTGATGTCGATTTCCGGTTCGCATATCAGCCTGGTTGCGGGAATCATGTTCGCGCTGGCCTGGGGGTTCTGGAGCCGGGTGCCAACTCTGGCGCTCCGCTGGCCAGCCACGCGTGCGGCGGCGCTGGTCGCGCTACTCGGCGCTGGCGGTTACACCCTGCTGTCCGGCCTATCCGTACCCGCGCAGCGCTCGTTTCTGATGGCGGCGGTAGCGATGCTGGCGCTGATCGCCATGCGCCCCGCCGCGCCTGGACGGATCCTGGCGCTGGCGCTGCTGGTCGTGCTGGCCATCGATCCGGGGGCACCATTGCGAGTGGGATTTTGGTTATCCTTCGGTGCAGTGATGGCGATTTTGTACAGCGTCAGTGGCCGCTGGCGGGATCGCCGACTTTTCGGCCAGACGGTCGGCCTGCAATTCGATATCACCCTGGCGTTATTGCCGCCGACATTGCTGTTCTTTCAGCAATTTCCGGTCTGGTCGCCGCTGGCGAATTTGATCGCGATTCCCTGGGTGGGTTGTACGGTGTTGCCACTGAGTTTGCTGGCGGCGCTGGCGACGCCGTTTAGTGCTGGGCTGCAATCGGCGGCGCTGGATCTGGCAGCGCTGACCATGGAAGGACTGTGGCACATTCTACGCTGGCTGGATCAATGGCCGGGGATGGTGCTGTACCGGCCTGCGCCGCCACTGTGGACGCTGCTGTTTTCACTGCCGGGTATGGCGTTGTTACTGGCCCCACGCGGATTACCGGGGCGCTGGCTGGGATTACTCCTGTGCCTGCCGCTGCTGTGGCCGCCAGCGGTAGTCCCGGCGGTCGGCGGATTCTGGTTCACGCTGCTGGATGTAGGGGAAGGGCTGGCGGCGGTGGTGAAAACCCGTGAACATACGCTGGTTTATGACACGGGTCGGCGGCTGGGGACGACGCTGGACACCGGGCGGGCGGCGCTGGCACCCTTTCTGCGTTATCAGGGTGCGGAGCAGGTGGATTTGCTGATTGTGAGTCATGCCGACAGTCAGCATGTCGGCGGGGTGCGGTCGTTGCGGGAGTTGATGCCGATGGCGCGCATTCTGACCTCAGCGCTGGATCAGACGCCGATCGATGGCGCTGAATGGTGCCGGGCCGGTCAGGCGTGGGAATGGGATGGCGTGCAGTTTCAGATCCTGCATCCGCCGCCTGCCGGGTTCAGCGGCGATGAGGCGTCTTGTGTGCTGAAAATTGAAGGTCAGGGCGGGCGGGTGTTGTTGCCGGGCGATATTGAGGCCGGTGCGGAAATGGCGCTGGCCCGAACCTATGGCGCTGGCTTGGCGGCTGAGGTGCTGGTGGCGCCGCATCAGGGTCGGCGCAATCTGTCCACGTCGGCTTTTCTCGACGCCGTGCAACCGCGCTATATTCTCTTTGCCACGGGCTATCATAACCGCTATGGCTATCCACGGGCGGACACGGTGGCTCGTTATCAGGGGACTGGAGCGACGCTGCTGGATTCCTCTTATCAAGGCGCGTTGACCTTCCGGTTGGAGCCTGGACAGTCGCTGGAGCCGGAACGCTATCGACGGGAGGAGCGCCGGTACTGGACTGCGCCGTGATCCTTCCTACCTGTACAGAGGAGGTGTGGCGTGGGGCAACGGCGGGCTTTGCACCGGACGCCGTTTTCACGATTGTTGGTGGTCGGATCAACCATAACTTCGATAAAACACTTCTGCGGTGAATTTCATAAATTCTTCGGTCTGATTCGGACTGCGGCTGATAGCCTGTCCGGGTTCCAGTCGGGCGACTTCAACCTGTAAATCCTTGGCAGTTTTGCTGCTGCACCCGAGAATGTCCTGCAGGGCGCTGGCGGATACGCCGTCGCATTGGAACAGGTAAGTGAACTCCAGCAGTTCCTGGAAGTTGAAGAACTTCTGCTGGTAGTCATTGGGCGATTGCGAGGCGAAGAACACGACGATGCCTTTGGAGCGGCCTTCGCGGATGATGCGCTGGAGAAAGAGATTGCGCTGGCTCAGATAGTTGTGGGCTTCGTCGATGACCAGAATCGTGCGGATCGTGCGCCGGTCGTCTTCCACCGGGCTATCGGGTAACAGCGCCATTTC
>JAIFNF010000247.1 GCA_020047885.1 Gammaproteobacteria bacterium
ACTCATCTGGCAAGGCTCGTTGCATGGGCGGCCGGGTCGCCACCACCGTTTGAGAGACGAATCCGGTTTGATTGACCAGTCGCTGGCCTTCGTCGGTTAACGCAAACTCCATAAAAATATAGCCGCATGGATCAGAATTCAGCACTATAGCGCTGTATCCTCCCCACCTGACGCCAACACATTCCCAAATATCTCATGTATGCCTACTTCCTCAGCCGTCTGGCGCTGATTCCACTGACCCTGCTGGGTATCATCGCCATCAATTTCGCCATTGTGCAAATCGCCCCCGGTGGCCCCGTGGAACAGTTGCTGGCGCAACTCCGGCATACCGCCGTCTCCGCAACTGCCCGCGTGGGTGGTGGGGAAGGCGTAGAAGCTGGCGGTACGGCAACGGCACCCGGCGGCGGAACCGGTGCGGGCGCTTACCGTGGCGCACAGGGTCTGGATCCCACGTTCATCGCGGAACTGAACCGCCAGTTCGGTTTTGACCAACCGGCTTATGTGCGCTTCGGGCGGATGATCGGCGACTACCTGACCTTCGATCTGGGGACGAGCTACTTTCGCGACCGGGCGGTGCTGGATCTGGTGCTGGATAAATTGCCCGTCTCCATCTCGCTGGGCGTCTGGACTACCCTGCTGATTTATATGATCTCGATTCCGGTGGGCATCGCTAAAGCGGTGCGCGATGGTTCCCGTTTTGATGTATTGAGCAGCGCGGCGGTGATCATCGGTTACGCTATTCCTGCGTTTCTGTTCGCTATTCTGCTGATTATCCTGTTCGCGGGCGGGCGCTATCTGGACTGGTTTCCGTTGCGGGGATTGACTTCGGACAACTGGGCGGATTTAAGCTGGCCCGCCCGCATTCTGGATTATTTCTGGCATCTGGCGCTGCCCGTAACGGCGATGGTGATTGGCGGTTTCGCCTCGCTGACCATGCTAACCAAAAACGCTTTCCTGGATGAGATTAACAAGCAGTATGTCGTCACCGCCCGCGCCAAGGGTCTCAGCGAGCATCAGGTGCTGTACGGTCATGTGTTCCGCAACGCCATGTTGCTGGTCATCGCCGGCTTTCCCGCCACGCTGGTCGGCATGTTGTTTACCGGGTCGCTGCTGATTGAAGTCATCTTTTCGCTAGACGGGCTGGGCTTGCTGGGGTTTGAGGCGGTGGTGAAGCGGGATTATCCGGTGATGTTCGGAACGCTGTATGTGTTCAGCCTGATTGGCCTGTTGCTGAATCTGGTCAGCGATATGACCTATCACCTGATTGATCCACGGATTGATTTCTCGGCGCGGACGGGATGATGTCGATGACATAAGCGGTAGCGCCGCGTATTTCCCAGTGCAGGTCGAAATCGTAGAGTTTCATGCCGTAGCGTTTTGGGGTAACACGCTCCCGCTCGTAGGCCGGACGGGGATCCTGACGCAGAATCCCGGTGATCAATGCCCGCAAATCGCCATGGGGACAGGCCGCGCAAAACCGCTCGGCTGACGGACTGAACTCAACGCTCAACGCTATCTCTGGCGCCTCCGCAGCGAAGCCGCCGACAGCGTCGGGAATATGGTCGGCGTAGGGCACATAGGGTTTAATGTCGAGTACCGGCGTGCCGTCCAGCAGATCCACCCCCGCCAGATGCAGCACCACCCGGCCTTGATCCGTCTCAATGCGCTCTAGGCGCACCGCTGACAGGCCGATGGGATTGGGTCGGAAGGGGGAACGGGTGGCGAAGACGCCCAGGCGCTGGTTGCCGCCGAGACGCGGGGGGCGCACCGTCGGTTGCCATTGTCCCGCCGGTATCCCGTGGAAGACGAAGATCAGCCACAGGTGCGAAAAGCCTGTCAGACCCCGCACCGCTTCGGGCGAATCGTAGGGCGGCAACAGTTCCAGTGTCGCCCGCGCCTCGGGAACCAGACCCGCCTGCCGGGGAATGCCGAACTTCTCCCGGAAGCACGAGTGGATCATGCCAATCGGCGTGCATGAGAACATCTACAGCCAACCGGCTTTTTTCAGCGAGCGGTACAGCAACAGGCACACGACGGCCACGCCACCCATGACCGTGGGATAACCATACCACCACTGCAATTCCGGCATCACTGCGAAGTTCATCCCATAGACGCTGAACACCATGGTCGGCACCGCCAGCATGGCTCCCCAGCCCGCCAGCCGTTTGGTGGCTTCATTCTGCCGGGCGCCGCTCAGCGACAGGCTGATCTGCAAGGTCATGCCCAGCGTCTCCCGGAGGCTGTCCACGGCCTCGTTGATGCGCAGGGCGTGATCATGGACATCCCGGAAATAGGGCCGGATGTCGTCGGGAATCTGGCGGGCAAAAACGTCCGTTTGCAGATAGTTGCAGACTTCCACCATCGGCGCGGCGGCGCGGCGTACTTCCGCCAGCTTGCGTTTCAAATCGTAAAGGCGGCTGATGTCGTTTTGATGGAAATCGCCCTTAAAGAACCGCTCCTCCACATTCTCAACAATATCGTCCAGTTCATCGAGCGTCGGGAAGTAGTTGTCCACCACGAAATCCAGGATGGCGTACAGCACGAATCCTGGCCCTTTGCGCAACAGATCAGGATGGCTTTCACAACGGGCGCGCACTGCTGCATAGGACAGCGAAGCGCCGTGCCGCACCGAGACCAGATAGCGCGGCCCGACAAACAGATGGGTTTCGCCAAAATCGATTTGGCCGTCCTGGATCTGGACTGTCCGCAACACAATGAACAGGCCGTCGCCGTACAGTTCTACCTTGGGACGCTGATGGGCGTGATGCGCATCTTCAGCCGCTAGTTCATGGAGGCCAAATAACGCCTGAACTTGCTCCATCAACGCCTGACCCGGCTCACGCAATCCTAGCCAGACGAAGGTATCCGGTTGTTCCTGCAATGCTGGAATCTGCTCCAGCGGGATGTCCGGCAGTTTGCGACCGTCGGCGTAGCCGACACAATTGACGATCATTGAAAGGGGATTGGGATCAGTGGGAATACGAAGGCGAGCGCGGTTCCGGTCGGTAGGGTTCTTCACGGTCATGGAGATGCATCCGGTATTCGACGAACCCCGGGCAGTCGTCGAAGTGCAGGAAGGGATTACCGGCGAGTTGTTCGACCATCGTCGTCGTCGGGGTAATGCCGTAATTATGGCCGGGGCGAATCACGGTATCCTCGGGCAACCGTTCGCCCAGGCGGCGCAGGCTCTGGTACATCTGCTCCGGGTCGCCGCCGCGCAGATCGCAGCGGCCACAGCCGAACACGAACAGCGTGTCGCCGGTCAGCACTTGATTGCCGATCTGGTAACAGGCTGAACCCGGCGTATGGCCGGGGGTGTGGAGGATTTCAATCTCGGTTTCGCCCAGCCGGATACGGTCGCCGCCGTCATGCAGGGTTGGCAAATCGGCATAACGGTCCCAGAATGCCGCCTCGGCGCGCAGCAGATGCAGTTGTGCATCGCTGGCGTTGAGCACGGCTTCAACCCCGTTGATATGGTCAAAGTGGCTATGGGTCAGCAGAATGTCGGTAATCTGCAACCCGCGCCGTTCCGTCACGGCCAGAATCGCCGGTACGTCCCAGGCCGGATCGACGATTGCGGCGCGATCCGTGGCGTGGTCGTGGATGATGTAGATGAAATTGCCCATGCGCCCCAGTTCCAGGGCGTGGATCGTATGGTGCGCGGCGTCGGTCATCGAACAATTCCTGCGGTGCGGTTGGAACATTAATGGCGGCGGTGATTCATAATGATGAATCGCTACGCTTATGACGGGTTGGCGATCATCGAACCCCTTGGCTACTTTACCCCCGTTCAGAGGGATTTTTCATGCGTTTCAGTCTCGACACTGTTGATGCCCAGACTTATTTCATTAAAGGCTACGGGCCGGGTTGGGTCAATATCAATGAGCAGGAAATTCGTCGCAGCGTGATTGTTGCCCCGGATCGGTTGCTGACCGACTGGCCGCCACAGACGGTTGCGGATTTGGAAGCAGCGCACTTTGACGCCTTGCTGGGGCTGGATGTGGAGGTCGTTCTGCTCGGTACCGGCGAACGGCAACGTTTTCCCCATCCGAAATTGACGGGGGTGTTGCTGGCGCACGGCATCGGCGTCGAGGTGATGGATACTTTCGCGGCCTGCCGGACGTACAACATCCTCATGGTGGAAGGTCGCCGGGTGGCTGCGGCTTTGCTGATGATGGCGGATTAACGCCTTTCAACTTGAATGGCCGACCTCGCGAACCACCCCGGCGCTTCGCGCCACCCCTCCTTATCCAAGGAGGGGAATTCTGAAGTCCGGCGATCATCGGGAAAAGCGATACGTTAGAAAGCGATGCCCTCCGGGTTCCCCCCTTTGGCAAAGGGGGGTTAGGGGGGATTTGGGAAGGGACGGCTACAGAAAATCCTGGCAGAACCCTTCACTTTCGAGGATTTTACGCAGGCGCCGCAGGGCATCGATCTGAATCTGCCGCACCCGTTCGCGGGTGACGCCGATTTCATTGCCGACTTGTTCCAAGGTGGCTTTTTCCACGCCGCATAACCCAAACCGCCGCTTGACGACGATCTGTTGCTTGTCGTTCAACTGCTCAAGCCAGGTGTCCAGCTTTTCGTTGAGGTCAACGTCCTGTAGTAATTGCAGGGGATCGGCGTTGTTGTCGTCGGGAATGGCGTCCAGCAGGGAACGGTCTTCATCCTTGCCGATGGGCGTGTCCACCGACGCGACCCGTTCGTTAAGTTGCAGCATCCGTTTCACTTCCACCACCGATTTGCCCATGGCCTGGGCGACGTCATCCGCGGTGGGTTCGTGATCGAGCGTCTGCGCTAATTGCCGGGCGGTGCGCAGATAGCCGTTGATTTCCTTGATGATGTGGATCGGCAGGCGGATGGTGCGGGTCTGGTTCATCAACGCCCGCTCGATGGTTTGCCGAATCCACCAGGTGGCGTAGGTCGAAAAGCGGAAGCCGCGTTCGGGATCGAATTTTTCGACGGCGTGGATCAGGCCCAGGTTGCCTTCTTCAATCAAGTCCAGCAGGCTGAGACCGCGATTCATGTAGCGGCGGGCGATTTTCACGACCAGCCGCAAATTGCTTTCAACCATGCGATTGCGGGCGGCGGCGTCGCCCTGAATGGATCGACGGGCGAAATAGACTTCCTCCTGGGCGGTGAGCAAGGGCGAAAAGCCAATTTCGCTCAGGTACATCCGGGTGGCGTCCAGTTCCTCCAGGGTGACTTCGCGGGGAGTGATGGCCGGGGCAGACCAAGCGGGAGTCTCTGCGATCTCCTCCAGTCCTTCGTCTACGGCCAGTAGCCCTTCTTCGGTCTCTTCCAGCTTGTCTTCATCTAGCAGGGGATCGTCCATGATCAGTTCTTCATCGCTGACCACTGCTTCTTGCCGACAGGCACTGATCCGTCGAGACATCGATAACCTCCGAGACGCTTCGCTTGGTGGAACTTCAATAGTGACGCTGGAGCCGTGGTCGGCTGGCGTCTTTTGTTTATTATTTTTTACTGGTCGCTGGTGCCAGCAGGGGCAGGTCGGTGGTCGTAGCGCCACCTTGGGTCTTGCCCGCGTCGGAAAAGGGCGGATGATGCGCGTCCTTGCTCCGCATTGAAAACGCGGGGGGATAATAAGCTTTTCAAAAGCGGTAAGTCTAGCCGGGCAGGGGGTGGTTTTGATTCATGAAGCGTTCATCTCCCCTCTTTGAAAAAGGGGGGCCGGGGGGGATTTGGCACCAGCAACGGGACCCAAATCCCCCCTAACTCCTCTTTGCTAAAGGGGGGACTGAATGGTTACGATTCATGAAGTACGATTGAGCCACTGGTTTAACCCCTCAATGGCATTGTGGCGGGTTAGATCGACATGCAGGGGGGTGATGGAGACATAGCCGTTGCGCACGGCGTGGAAGTCGGTGCCGGGGCCAGCTTCTTGTTCGGGACCGGCGGGACCGACCCAGTAGATCGGTCGGCCACGCGGGTCGGTGCTTTTGATGACGGGTTCGGATTTGTGGCGCTGGCCGAGCCGGGTGGCCTGGATGCCGGCTATTTGTTCCCAGGGGCAATCGGGAACATTGACGTTGAGGAGGGTGTCCGGCGGGAGAGGGCGTTCTCGCAGCAGGCGCACCAGCCAGACGGCGATGCGGGCGGCAGTGGCGAGGTGCTGGGGTTGGAATGAGGCTTGGGATAGGGCGATGGCAGGTAGCCCGAGGAAGCGGCCTTCCATGGCGGCGGCGACGGTGCCGGAGTAGATGACGTCGTCGCCCAAATTGGGGCCGTGGTTGATGCCGGAGATGACCATGTCCGGCTCCGGGTCGAGCAGGCCGGTGATGGCGAGGTGAACGCAGTCGGTGGGGGTGCCTTCGACGCTGTAGAATCCCGGTTGTTGTTCGGTGACGTAGAGGGGATTTTTCAGGCTGAGGGAGTTGCTGGCACCGCTGCGGTCGCGGTCCGGGGCGACGACGATGACTTCGGCGACTTCGCGCAGGGCGGCGGCCAGGGAGAGGAGGCCGGGGGCTTGGTAGCCGTCGTCGTTACTGACCAAAATGCGCATCATGGTGATCCTTTGGTGCAAAGTGTTGTGACTTCCAGTGAGGCGTTGATGAACGTGCGGTTTACGCTTGATCCCGGCGACCGGGAGTTGTTCCGGCAAGCGGTCGGGGCGGTGAGGCCCGTGCGTTGCGACCGGGTGGCTCCTGCGCCGGTTCATCCTGCGCCCATTCCCCGCTTTACGCTGGCGGATGAGCGCCAGGTGCTGACCGATATGATGTCGGATTATTTCGAGCCGGCGGATCTGGATACGGGGGAGGAATTGTACTACCGCCATGAGGGGGTGCAGCAGGCGGTATTGCGGAAACTGCGGCGCGGTCATTTTCAGGTGGGGGCGGCGCTGGATTTACATGGGATGACGGTCGTTGCGGCCAAGGAGGCGTTCATTGCTTTTCTGCATCAGGCGCGCCGGGATCATGTGCATTGTGTGCGGATTATCCACGGTAAGGGGAAGGGTTCGCGTCATCGGGGGCCGGTGCTGAAGCAGAAGGTGAATCATTGGCTGCGCCAGCGGGATGAGGTGCTGGCGTTTTGTTCGGCGCGGGCGGTGGATGGGGGGACGGGAGCCGTTTATGTGTTGTTGCGGCGGGCGGTTTAGTACAATTCGGTGATGCCGCTGCTACCGCCGCCACTGCTGCTACCGCTACCACTGCTGCTACCGCTACCACTGCTGCTATTGCCACCATAAGGAGTAACGACGCCATTATAGCTAATGATCCGGTACCACCACCGCCACCACCTTAAGGACGCGATTCCGTGTTGACGCCCACCAGCGCCAGTTGTCGGCGACCACAAGTCAGGCCGCCCACTTGCGCCTTCCGCCGCCAGCGGTTGACCAGGTTCAGAGTCAATGTGAAGGGATTGAATCTTTGGCGCATGGCACTATTCCGTCGTTGCAGAAAAACACCCTAACCCATCCGGTTTTGAGAACCCATGATAACTGAAAGGGGCATGACGGGAACCCGGGGTTAAGGCTAAAATCGGCTCCCCCTCAGCTTGAGACCACGGAGCCACATCGTGCAGGAACTCAATCCCTACTTTAACCAGATTCAAGACCTCCAGGAACGTTGCGCGTCCCTGAGGGGGTATCTTTGACTTCGAGACCCGGCGCGAACGGCTGATCGAAGTCAACCGGGAGTTGGAAGACCCCAAGCTTTGGAACAACCCGGAACGGGCGCAGACGCTCGGCAAGGAACGGGCGGAGCTGGAAGCGGTGGTTGACCGGCTGGAAAGTTTAAACCGGGGCCTGAATGAAGCCGCTGAATTGCTGACACTCGCGGGCGAAGAAGGCGATGAAGCAGCGATTGCGGAAGTCGCGCGGGATATTGACCAGCATGGGCGCATCGTCGCCGATCTGGAATTCCAGCGGATGTTCTCCGGCGAACTGGATGCCAGCAACGCCTTTCTCGATGTGCAATCCGGTTCCGGCGGCACCGAAGCCCAGGACTGGGCGGACATGCTGCTGCGCATGTACCTGCACTGGGGGGAGCGGCGCGGTTTTAACACCGAGTTGCTGGACGCCTCGCCCGGTGAAGTCGCTGGCATCAAGAGCGCCACCATCCGCTTTGAAGGTCCCTACGCTTACGGCTGGCTGCGCACCGAAACCGGCGTGCATCGCCTGGTGCGCAAATCGCCCTTTGATTCCGGCAACCGCCGCCATACCTCCTTCGCCGCGGTCTTCGTCTCCCCGGAAATTGATGACAGTATTGAAATCGACATCAACCCGGCTGATTTGCGCGTGGATGTGTACCGCGCTTCCGGGGCGGGCGGCCAGCACGTTAACCGCACGGAATCAGCGGTGCGCATCACCCACCTGCCGACCAATAGCGTCGTCCAGTGCCAGAACGACCGCTCCCAGCACAAAAACCGCGCCACGGCCATGAAGCAACTCAAGGCCAAACTCTACGAACTGGAAATCCAGAAGCGCAACGCCCAGTCCCAGGCGGTCGAGG
>JAIFNF010000265.1 GCA_020047885.1 Gammaproteobacteria bacterium
GCCAATTTCCAGATCAGTTGGTTTGCCTGGTCCTTTGTCTCGGAGCCGGAGTTGCTGAGTCATCGGATGCATCAGTCGATTTTGCCCCGACCGCGCAACCGGGCGATGATCGACCGGACCCGGCATTTTACTAACTATAAGGTGATCGACCGGCGGATTGTGAATCGCGGCATCGATATTGACCGGTTCGAACGCGACCATCGGATCCGTGTCACTCGTTATCATCCTATTGATGTCGATCGTCCAAACGTGGGTCGGGGTTCGGCGGGCGAAGGCACTATTCCCCTGTTTCGTCCCAGAGTACTCGACAAAGGCGCGGATGTTCGGCCACCCGAATCAGCCAAGGTCCTACCGAGTGCCGTTCGGCGGCGAGAGGCGGTTCCACGGGATTTTCGGGACGAGACGTCGACCAAACCTTGGGGAGAGCGGAAGGAGTCTGGTCGTCCCGACGCGACCGAGGCACCCAGAGAATACCGGCAGCGGCCTGCCATCGGACAGCCCGAGCAGAGAGGAAGCGAGCCGTTTCAACCGCCGGAAGTACGCCGGGCGGTGCGGCCTGCGGAATCGCCTGCCGAACCCCGCCGGGAGTATGAGCGGTCGCCGGCACCGGAAGTGCGCCGGGCGGTGCGTCCGTCCGAGTCCCCGTCTGCCGAACCCCGCCGGGAGTATGAGCGGTCGCCAACACCGGAAGTGCGCCGGGCGGTGCGTCCGTCCGAGTCCCCGTCTGTCGAACCCCGCCGGGAGTATGAACGGTCGCCAGATCCGGAAGTGCGCCGGGCGGTGCGCCAATCCGAGTCGCCTGCCCAACCACGCAGTGAGAGCCAGCCATTTGAACAGCGGGACATGCGGCGGGGCGCATTCCCGCCGGGGCGGGAGTGAGCGTTGCCAGTTTGCAACTCGCCAGCCGGGCGGCTCAGACCAGCAATCGGGTCAAAATGCCCTGATACAGCCGACTGAGCCGCTCCAGATCGTCCACAATGACCCGCTCATTGATTTTGTGGATGGTGGCGTTGAGGGGGCCCAGTTCAATGACCTGAGCACCGGTAGGCGCAATGAAACGGCCATCAGACGTGCCGCCACTGGTGGATAATTCAGGTTGCCGACCGGTCTCGGTATGAATGGCTTCCACAGCGGCGGCAACCAGTTCACCAAGTGCGGTGAAAAAGGGCATCCCGGAGAGATTCCATTCCAAATCGTACTGAAAAATCTGTCCGGTTTTAACCTCTTCATTCAACAAACCGGTGTCAATGATCAGCCGGGTGCGTTCTTGAAGTTGTTGAACCGTGACCGCCGGCGAGAAGCGGAAATTGAAGAGCATCTCCAAATCGCCGGGAATGACGTTCGTTGCGCCGGTTCCCGAACGCAGGTTGGAAATCTGGAACGAAGTCGGCGGGAAGGCTTCGTGACCATGATCCCAGACTTCATCAACCAGCGCCGTGAGGATCGCTCCCATCGTGTGGATGGGATTCTGCGCCAGGTGCGGATAGGCGACATGACCCTGAGTCCCACGCAGCATCAGCCGACCGTTCAATGAACCGCGCCGACCAATTTTCAGCGTGTCGCCGAGTTCAGCGGAGCAAGACGGTTCACCGACCAGGCACCAGTGAATGTTCTCACCATGCTGTTCCAGCCACTCCACCACCTTGACCGTGCCATTGACCGCCATTCCTTCTTCATCGCTGGTGATCAGGAAGGCGATAGAGCCACGCGGTTGCGGATGGTCAGCCAGGAAGCGTTCAACCGCGGTGATCATCGCCGCCAGACTGCCCTTCATATCCGCCGCGCCGCGCCCATACAGGCAGCCGTCGCGGATTTCCGGGGTAAAGGGCGGCGATGACCATTGATCCAGCGGGCCGGGCGGCACCACGTCGGTATGCCCGGCGAAGGCGAATAGCGGTTCTGCATCGCCGTAACGCGCCCAGAAGTTGTCCACCTCGCCAAAACGCAACCGCTCGACCCGGAAGCCCAGCACGGTCAGACGGGCGATCAGCAAGGCCTGACAATCGGCATCTTCCGGGGTGATGGAAGGGCAACGGATCAGATCCATCGCCAGGGCAAGCGTCGAATTCATCAATCCCTCAGCAACTCGTTCAGGCCGACCCGGCTGCGGGTCTTTTCATCCACCTGCTTGATGATGATCGCGCAATACAGGCTATGACTGCCATCTGGAGCGGGCAGTGCGCCAGGGACGACGACGGAACCGGCCGGAATCCGGCCATAGTTCACTTCGCCGGTCAGCCGGTTATAAATCTTGGTGCTCTGGCCGATGTAAACGCCCATGGAAATGACCGAGCCGCGTTCGACAATCACCCCTTCCACCACTTCCGAACGGGCGCCAATAAAACAGTCATCTTCAATAATCGTTGGACTAGCCTGCAACGGCTCTAGCACGCCGCCGATGCCAACGCCGCCTGAGAGGTGAACATTTTTGCCGATCTGCGCACAGGAGCCGACCGTCGCCCAGGTATCAACCATAGTCCCGGAATCGACATACGCGCCAATATTGACATAAGAAGGCATCAGCACCACGCCGGGGGCGATGTAGGAACCGCGCCGGGCGGCCGCTGGCGGGACCACGCGCACCCCGGCCGCCAGAAAGTCGTTCTCGCCATAGTCCGCATACTTGGGCGGCACTTTATCGAAGTAATTGGTGTAACCATCGCGGATGATCACGTTATCGTTCAGGCGGAAGCACAGCAGCACGGCCTTCTTCAACCACGGATTAACTACCCAGGCACCATTGCGCGGCTCAGCCACGCGTGCTTTGCCCAGTTCCAGCAGACCTAGCGCTTCTTCAACCGCTTCACGCAACGCTGTCGGGGCGCTGGCGGGATCCAGTTCCGCACGGCGCTCAAAGGCGTCTTCAATAATCCGTTGTAATTCAGTCATCAGTCAACATCCTCGGGCAGGGGCGGCGTTCCTGCACGTCAAGGTTTGGGAAAGCCGCGAAAAACCGTCATAATACTAAGGGATCAGAGTCCAGGCTCCGGGTATCACGCTCCAGACAGACCAGCAGATACCGGATACTGGTACCTTTATAAACGAAAACTAACGAAAATCCATGCCAGCCCAACGAGGATTACCAGTATGTCCAGAAAGACCGTGGCGGATGACCGGAAGCGGGGCGTCCCCGAACCTGTAAAGGCCGCAGGAAGCGTGAGCCAGTCGGCGGTTCCTGTTCCTTCTTCTACGCCAGTCGCAGCGCAAAGCAAAATGGTGGTCGCGCCGAAGGTAGAACCCGCTCCAGTCTCGACCGTTGCTCCGGCTCCGACGCTAGAACTTGACCTCGTGACAACGGCGGTCGATGGGCGCAAACGCATCATTATCGAAGGGATCAGCCCGGCGGTGGATGGCGGGCGGTTCCCCATCAAGCGCACCGTGGGCGAAATTGTCGCCGTGGAAGCCGATGCGTTCACTGATGGCCATGATGCGCTGTGTTGTGTGTTGCAATATCGTAAAGCGGGTGAAACAGCTTGGCAGGAAGTGCCGATGCTGGCGCTGGTGAATGACCGTTGGCGCGGTGAGTTCACCGTAGCGGAACTGGGCCGCTATGAGTACACCATTTTCGCCTGGGTCGATCATTTCAAATCCTGGCGGCATGATCTGGGGCGCTGGGTGCAGCCCGAAGATGTTGCGTTGTCCCTGCGGGTTGGCAATGAATTGGTCAGCAAGGCCGGGCAACGAGTGGCCGGCATGGATGGCCACTGGTTAACGCAGCGGGCGGCGGAACTGGTGAGTTCCCAGGATCTGGAAGCGCGTCGCCAACTGGGGCTGGATGAAGAACTGGCGCAGATGATGTTCCGCCACGCCGACCGGACTCTGGCGTTGAGCTACGGCAAAGAGTTTGGCGTCACGGTCGAAGATGAGCGCGCCCGGTTTAGCACCTGGTATGAAATGTTTCCCCGCTCGTGCAGTCCGGTTCCCGGCAAGCATGGCACGTTCAAGGATTGCGAAGCCTGGTTGCCGCGTCTGGCCGGCATGGGCTTTGATGTCCTGTACTTCCCGCCGATTCATCCCGTCGGTCGGGTCAACCGTAAGGGCAAGAACAACACGCTGACGCCCGGTCCCGATGATGTGGGCAGTCCCTGGGCGATTGGTTCGACGGAAGGCGGCCACAAGAGCATTCTCCCGGAACTCGGGACGCTGGAGGAGTTCTCCAGCCTGGTGCAAAAAGCCCGGGAACAGGGCATCGACATTGCGCTGGACATTGCGCTGCAATGTGCGCCCGATCATCCCTATGTGGAAGCGCACCCCGACTGGTTCCGCTGGCGGCCGGATGGCACCGTGCAGTACGCCGAGAATCCGCCCAAGAAGTATCAGGACATTTACCCGTTCAATTTCGAAACCGCCGACTGGCAGGCGCTGTGGACGGAGATCAAGAGCATCTTCGAGTTCTGGATTGAGCAGGGGGTACGCATTTTCCGTGTGGATAATCCGCATACCAAGCCGTTCGCGATGTGGGAATGGCTGATCAGCGAGGTCAAGAAGAACACGCCCGACGCCATTTTCCTGGCCGAAGCCTTTACCCGCCCCAAGGTCATGCACCGACTGGCCAAGCTGGGCTACACCCAGTCCTACACCTACTATGCCTGGCGTAACACCAAGTGGGAATTGACCGAGTATTTAATCGAGCTGTGTCAGGGGCCGGGTCGCGAATATTTCCGCCCCAACTTCTGGCCCAATACCCCGGATATTCTGACCGAGGCTTTGCAATTCGGCGGGAAGCCGATGTTCATGTCCCGGTTGGTGATGGCCGCAACCATGACCGCCAATTACGGCATTTATGGACCGGCTTATGAAATGATGGAACATATCGCGGTCAAACACGGCAGCGAGGAGTATCTGGACTCGGAGAAATACCAATTGCGCCAGCGCGGTTTTCAGGATCTGGATGGACCGGACAGCCTGCGCGAATACATTGCGCTGGTGAACCGCATCCGCAAGCGTAATCCGGCGTTGCAATCCGACTGGGGTCTGCAAGTGCATCAGGTTGATAACGATCACATCCTCTGCTACAGCAAGGCCAATGAGGATCGTTCCAATGTGATCCTGGTGGTGGTGAACCTTGATCCGAACTACACCCAGGCCGGTTGGACCGGATTGGATCTGGAGGCGCTGGGCGTGGATCTGTTCCAGCCCTTCCAGGTGCATGACCTGTTGAGTGGCGCTCATTATATTTGGAATGGCCCGCGTAATTATGTGGAGCTGAATCCGCACCGGATGCCGGCGCACATCTTCCGGATTCGCAGCGGTCTGCATACCGAGCGCGATTTTGCAACGTTTGAGGGTTAGACTGTCTTTTCCACTATCCACTCAGCCATTGCCCCCAGGTAAAAATTACTATGGGGGTTCCGTGAATAACCCGTACTCGAAAAGAAGGATATACCACGATGAAAAAGCCCAAAATTCTGGCGTTTGTGATGGCGGGTGGCGAAGGTGCCCGTCTGAGTCCATTGACTTCAAATGATTCCAAGCCCTCGTTGCCCTTCGGCAGTCGTTACCGGATCGTGGACTTTGTCTTGAGCAATCTGCTCAACTCGGGAATTCAATCGATCTATATGCTGGTGCAATACAAATCCCAGTCGCTGATTGAGCATGTCCGCAAGGCGTGGGTCGTATCGCCGATGCGTAATGAAGAATTCGTGACCGTGGTGCCGCCGCAGATGATGCGGGGCGGTGACTGGTTTCAGGGAACGGCGGATGCGGTCTACCAGAATATCAATCTGATCAAATTGCATAATCCCGATCTGGTGCTGGTATTTGGTGCGGATCATATTTACCGGATGGATCTCCAGCAGATGGTGGACTTTCACTATGAGCGGGCGTCGGATGTGACCGTTGCCGCATTGCCAGTGCCGCTGGCAGACGCCCAAGGGTTTGGGGTGATTGCCGCCGACCACGCGGGCCGGGTGAATGAATTCCAGGAAAAACCGACTAATCCGGCTCCGATGCCATCTGATCCCACTCGCGCCTACGCGTCGATGGGCAACTACCTGTTTAATACCAAAGTGCTGGTGGATGCCCTCCAGGCAGCGAATGATCGCGGCGAACATGACTTTGGACAGCATGTATTGCCGAAGCTGAAAGAGACCCACCGGCTATTTGCTTATGACTTCGCCACTAACAAGGTGCCGGGGACTAAGCCCTACGAAGAATTGGCCTACTGGCGGGATGTCGGGACGCGGGACGCCTATTTCGAGGCGCATCAGGACATGCTGGGGCTGCAACCCCGGTTCGACGTGTTCAATCCGCAATGGCGGATTTTCTCCAGTAATTACCAGGGGCCGGTGGCTCGGCTGATCAAGGCTGATGTAGACAACAGTGTGATTGCCGCTGGTTCGATCGTGCGCGGGGCAAAAATTACCAATACCATCATTCGCCGCGAAGTGGATATCGAAAATGATGTGGTGATTGAGGATTGCGTGATCCAGGACTATGTCCAGATCAAGCGCGGCGCGCGGCTGAAGCGGGCGATTATTGGCCAGTACAATGTGATCGAGGCGGGTACGCATATTGGCCACGATCTCGACCTGGATCGGCAGCGCTATAGCGTGACCGCTGGTGGCATCACGGTGGTCGGGCCGGGCGAGGTGGCCAACGCCATGCGAGCGTTTAGCGAGTAGCAGATCGGGGTTCGGGATTCGGGATTCGGGAAAAAATGCCTCCCACCCCCGATTCCCGCCCCCCGATTCCCGCCCCCTGATTCCCCGATTCCTGATTCCCAGTATGAAAAAATCTACGATGGCTGTTTGGCCTGGTCGGCCTTATCCGTTGGGCGCGACCTGGGATGGCGAAGGCGTCAACTTCTCGCTGTTCTCGGAACATGCGGAACAGGTGTTGTTGTGCCTGTTTGATGCCCGGGGTCGCCATGAAATTGAACAAATTCCGCTGCGGGAGCGCACGGGTCCAATCTGGCATGGTTATTTACCGGATGTGCGGCCGGGTCTGCAATACGGTTATCGGGTGCAGGGGCCTTATCGGCCTGAAGAAGGGCATCGTTTCAACGCCCACAAGTTGCTCCTGGATCCCTACGCCAAGGCTATTGTCGGGCAGATTCAATGGAGCGATGCCCAGTTCGGCTATCGAATCGGCGGGCGTGCTGAGGATTTGAGTTTTAACACTCGCAACAGCGCTCCAGGAATGCCGCGCTGTCAGGTGGTGGATAGCGCGTTTGTCTGGGGCGATGATCGTCACCCGCACGTTCCTTGGCATGACACGCTGCTTTATGAAGTGCATGTGCGCGGCTTTACGATGCGTCATCGTGAGATACCGCCGAATTTGCGCGGGACGTATGCCGGTTTGGCCAGCAGTCCGGTGATTGACTATCTGAAAGCGCTAGGGGTGACCGCGGTCGAATTATTGCCGATCCAGTATTTTGTGGATGAGCGTCATTTACTGGATCGGGGTTTGCGCAATTACTGGGGTTATAGTCCGCTTGGTTATTTCGCCCCCGACCCCCGCTATGCTGCTACCGATAATTCGGTGGCGGAATTCAAAAGTATGGTTAAAACGCTGCATTCCGCGGGTATCGAGATTATTCTGGATGTGGTTTATAACCATACCGCGGAAGGCAATCAGTTCGGCCCCACGCTGAGTTTCCGGGGCATTGACAATGCGGCTTATTACCGGCTGCCGCCTGACCATCCACGCTACACGATGGATTATACCGGGTGCGGCAATAGCTTGAATACGGCACATCCACGGGTGTTGCAGATGGTGATGGACAGCCTGCGCTACTGGGTGCAGGAGATGCATGTTGATGGCTTCCGGTTTGATCTGGCCGCGGCGTTGGCGCGGGATGTCAACGGTGTCATCGATCAGGCTGGGACGTTTATGGACGTGATTTTACAGGATCCGGTTCTGTCCCAGATCAAGTTGATTGCCGAGCCGTGGGATGTGGGCGAGGGTGGTTATCAGGTCGGTCAATTCCCGGCAGGTTGGAGTGAGTGGAATGGCAAGTATCGGGATGTGGTGCGCGATTACTGGCGGGGTGAAGGCGGGTTAATTGGCGATATGGCGTACCGCTTGACCGGATCGGCAGATCTGTATGAACAGAATGGTCGTCGTCCGCACGCCAGCATTAACTTTGTCACCGCCCATGACGGTTTTACGCTCTACGATCTGGTGAGTTATAACGAGCGGCATAATGAGGCGAATGGCGAAAATAACCAGGATGGGGAATCGCATAACCGAAGCTGGAATTGTGGGGCGGAAGGCGATACGCAGGATCCGGATATTCTGGCGCAACGACTGCATCAGCGCCGTAATTTTTTGACGACGCTGTTGCTGTCCCAAGGCGTTCCGATGTTATTGGCCGGCGATGAAGTGGGGCGTACTCAGCGTGGTAATAACAATACCTATTGCCAGGACAATGAACTGAACTGGTTTGACTGGGATATTTCCTGGTTGCCGGAGAATCGGGAGTTGCTGGCGTTTACTCACCGACTGATTCAGCTTCGTCAACGCCA
>JAIFNF010000245.1 GCA_020047885.1 Gammaproteobacteria bacterium
ACGTAGCCCGATGTTCTGGGCTGAGTCTGGTCAATCCAGACTTGCGGTTTTATCCACCACAAGCCTCGCCCTTTAGGGCGGGGTGATTGACAATGTTTGGCAGCCAGCATTTGCAACGCACTCGTGCCGTCATTGACCTGGGAAACGGCATAACCCGCCTTTTCCAGCACCAACTTCCACAGGAACGTAATCACCGTGCTGTCATCTATCACTAAAATCTTTTTTTCCATGGACTGATCTTTTTGAAAGGTCTGCATACGCCGGAACCGGTCCGGGATTTGAAGCAATTTTTGCAAGATCAAAGAACTAAAATTTTGATCAATAAAATAAGGCGCAGAATAAACGCTGAATGAAATCTTGCTGGACGTCCGGTGAAGTGTGCTTGCCCCTGGCTACGGAATCAAGGTCTAATGAACTCTCGCATTCACTTGTTTAAACCTCACCTTTCGGATTTCTGCATGAATACCACCTTTGCTCCCGCCATCCGCCGCGCTCTACTCAGCGTCTCCGACAAGACCGGCATCGTCGATTTCGCCCGCGCCCTGCATGATCTGGGCGTGGAACTGCTGTCCACTGGCGGCACCGCCAAATTGTTGAGCGACAGCGGTATCCCGGTCATTGAAGTCGCGGATTACACCGGCTTCCCGGAAATGATGGATGGCCGGCTGAAAACCCTGCATCCCCGGATTCATGGCGGTCTACTGGGTCGGCGCGGCCAGGATGACGCGGCGATGATGCAGCACGGGATTCCGCCGATTGACCTGCTGGTGGTTAACCTTTACCCCTTTGAAGCCACGGTGGCCAAGCCGGATTGCACCTTGGCGCACGCCATTGAAAATATCGACATTGGCGGACCGACCATGCTGCGGGCGGCGGCCAAGAATCATGCGGCGGTCACGGTCGTCGTGGACGCCGGCGACTATGCGCGGGTGTTGGGCGAAATGCAGGCGCAGCATGGTGCCGTGAGCGACGCCACCCGGTTTGATCTGGCGGTAAAGGTGTTTGAACACACTGCCCGTTATGACGGCGCGATTGCCAACTATTTGGGTTCCATCCAGCCCGAAGGGGGACGCGATCCGTTCCCGCGTACCTACAGCGTCCAATTTCACAAGGCTCAGGCGATGCGCTACGGCGAAAACCCGCATCAGGGCGCGGCGTTCTATGTGGAGCCGCAACCGGCAGAAGCGAGCATCGCCACGGCTCACCAGTTACAGGGCAAGGAATTATCCTATAACAACGTTGCCGACACTGACGCCGCGCTGGAATGTGTCAAGGGGTTCACTGCGCCCGCTTGCGTCATTGTTAAACACGCCAATCCCTGCGGCGTCGCCATCGGCGCAACGCTGCTTGACGCCTACAACCGTGCTTATCAGGCTGACCCAACCTCGGCGTTCGGCGGGATTATCGCCTTCAACCAGCCCCTGGATGCCGCGACGGCGAAGGCGATTGTTGACCGGCAGTTTGTGGAAGTGATCATTGCGCCGGAAGTGATGCCCGAAGCGCTGGTGATGACTGCCAGCAAGCAGAATGTGCGGGTGCTGGCCTGCGGTCAGTGGGACCGGGAACAACGCGCCCCGGGCTGGGATTACAAGCGGGTCACGGGAGGCTTGCTGGTGCAGGATCGTGACCTTGGCCAAGTCGCGGCGTCGGAATTAAAAATCGTGACCCAGCGCCAGCCGAGCAATCAGGAAATGATCGACCTGCTGTTCACCTGGCAGGTGGTGAAGTTCGTTAAATCCAACGCCATTGTTTACGGTCGGGACGGCATGATTCTCGGCGTCGGCGCGGGCCAGATGAGCCGGGTGTTTTCCGCCCGCATCGCGGCGATGAAGGCGCAGGAAGAAAAACTGGATTTGCAGGGGGCGGCCATGGGTTCCGACGCCTTCTTCCCCTTCCGCGACGGTCTCGATCTAGCGGCTGAATTGGGTATTACTGCGGTGATTCAGCCGGGCGGTTCGATGCGCGACAACGAAGTGATCGCCGCTGCTGACGAACATAATATGACGATGGTGTTTACCGGAATGCGGCATTTCCGGCATTGATGGACAGCGAGACGCTGTTTCAGGACGTTCCGCGATCTACTTTTTCGTCGTACCCATGAAAGCGGGTATCCTGTCTTTTCAGTGGCTTACCCGGTTACGCCGTAACTGGCGATTTCCAGATCTTCCTCGGTTGAACCAGCCTGTGCTTCCCGCACATGGCGGCGAGCCTCACCAGCGCTTTCATAAATATACGGAGCGACATTGCGCCCTTCGAGCGCATCGCCCAGTTTCATCCGCAGGAAGGCGCTAGCGGTGTAGCGGGTCACGCCGGAATAGAAACGGTTCGTCAAATCCTTGATGATGTCGGTGTAGGGTAAACTGAATGGTCACCATGGTGCGACCAGCCTGGTACTGATCTGCACGTTGTTCCCTAATTTATTCGAGGATTTTGCCATGAACCATTTTTGTGATAACAAATCCCCTTGGGGGTATGGGTTAATCCTGTTGGGGTGTCTTTATTCCCTGAGCACTTGGGCGAGCGATCTGGTGGGCAGTGGCCAACACTCGCTGGCGATCAGCGCCAATCAGCCGTTCGGGTACGCCTGGGGCGCGAACCAGGCCGGGCAGTTAGGGCGGGATAGCGGGGGGGAAACGCAGCCCTATCCGTTCCTGTGGTCACCCGCCGGAACGGGAACCGTTTGGACGCAGGTCGCGAGCGGCGACTGGCACAGCGTAGCGCTGGCGGCGGATGGCACAGTGTGGACTTGGGGTCAGAACGGTCAAGGGCAGTTGGGCGATGGGACGACGATGGATCACCCGATACCGGTTCCGGTGCCTGGGTTAAGCCACGCTATCGCCGTAGCCGCGGGGAAATATCATAGTCTGGTGGTCACTGAAGATGGACGGGTGTGGGCATGGGGGAATAATGACTATCGGCAGTTGGGGAACAACGGCAGTCAAGGGCAAACCGCGCTGACGCCTGTGGCGGTAGTGGTCGCCGAACTGCGCAGCGATGGCGGGCTGAACTTTCCGCCACTGACTGGGGTGGTGGCCGTGGCTGCCAGCGAGGTGCATAGCGTCGCCTTGAAGGGGGATGGAACCGTATGGGCGTGGGGCGATAACAGCTCCGGACAATTGGGAACCTGTACGACCTTCGCAGCGGCAACGGCAAAACCGGTCTGGCAGACCTGTGGCGCGAACCCGTTGCCGCTGACCGGGGTTCGGCAAATCAGCGCCGGGGGGTATCACCGGGCGGGCGGGTATACCGAGCAGCGGGGCGTGGCTTATACCATTGCGGTACGAGACGATGGAACGATCTGGGGGTGGGGGAATAACGAACACTGCCAGTTGGGAGAAAATTCTTGGTTGCAGCAGACCACGCCCCAAGGGTTACCCAATCTCAACCAACTCGGGACGTTGCGGGTGCTGGCCGGTGGAGACGCCCACGGCGCGGCCTTGACGCCGGATGGGCAGGTATGGACTTGGGGCGATAATACCCACGGCCAATTAGGGGATGGCGCGATCAGTCCCAACGCCCCCCGCTGTCAGCCACAACCGGTGCAGACGATAACGGATGGCGAAACCCTGGGAGCCGGGCCGGCGCAGACATTGCTCACCCGGCGCGATGGAACCGTGTGGGCGTGGGGTCGAAACAACCTGGGGCAACTGGGCGATGGCGCTACTCAGGATCGCGGGACGCCGGCACCAGTGAGCGGCATCTGCGGAGTGGGTCACCTGAATCTCCAGGCCGTCCCCCCAGCAGGGTGTCCGGTAACGCTAGCCACGACCGGGGTAGGGCAGGGAACGGTGGCTGGAGCCGGTGACTATGCTGCCGACGTAATCGTGACCCTGACCGCCACACCGGCGGCAGATTCGGCGTTGGCGGGCTGGAGTCCCAGTCCCTGCGCAGCCAGCTTTACCATGCCCAATCCGGCGCGCGCCCTGACCTGCACTGCCAAGTTTACCAACACCGTGACCTATCCGGTGACCCTGGCGACGACCGGTGAAGGCCGTGGCGCGGTGGATGGGGGCGGCGCTTATGCTACTGGGGAAATCGTGGTACTCACCGCCAAACCCAATCCACGCAGTCAGTTCACCGGCTGGAGTCCCGCGCCGTGTGCAGCCCGTTTCACCATGCTCGATGAGTCGCTCACCTGCACCGCCACCTTTGAACCGCAACCGATTATCCCATTGACGGTTGTCAGGGCGGGCGACGGAGACGGCACAGTCAGCGGCGGTGGGCAATATCAGGTTGGGGAAATCGTGACCCTGACCGCCACGCTCCAGTCCGACCACGATCATTTCGCCGGCTGGACACCAGAACCCTGCGCGGCGGTGTTCACCATGCCTGATCAGCCCCTGACCTGTACTGCCACCTTCATCGCCGATGCTGCCGACCCGTTGATCGCCGCGCATCTCGAACACTACTACACGACGATTCTTGACCGGCTTCCGGCATCGGCAGAGCAGACCTCTTGGGCAAACGACTTGGCGCGCATTCAAACCTTGGGTATCGATGTCGGTGACGGTTTCCGCACGCTAATCCAGCAACTCTTCACCAGCGCCGAGTACCAGAGCCGCTACCGCAGTGATACGCAGTATGTGACGGACCTTTACCGCGCCCTGCTGCAACGCGACCCCGATCCCGACCGGGTGAACGACTGGCTGGCGCAACTGGCGGCCGGGTTGCCCCGTGATGTGGTATTGACCGACTTTCTGTTCGCGGCGGAATTCACCGCCTATTTGCAGGGTCAGTTTGGTGCCGCAATCAGCCGGGTGGAAGCGTTGACCGTGGTTGATTTCTACCGGGGTCTACTCAATCGCCTACCGGACAACGCGGGCTTTCGCTACTGGTTGGAGCGTTTCCAGACGGCGCAGTGTCAGGGAGCCGCGGCGGTCACGGCGGAAGTGGAAGCCATTTCCAGCCAGTTTGCCAACAGCCCGGAATACCTCAACCGGCAACGCCCGAACCGGGAATACCTGCAAGACTTGTACAGTACCTTCTTGCGCCGAGGGGCGGATAGGGAGGGATTCAACTATTGGCTAAACCGCTTGGACACCGGTGATCTAACTCGTGAACAAGCCCGGCAGTTTTTTGTGGCAGCCCCGGAGTTTCAGGGACGGGTGAGTCAAATCATTCAACAAGGTTGCCTCCGTATGCCTTTTATCCAAATCAGCGCAGGCTCGAATCACGCCTGCGGGGTGCGAGCGGATGGCGCGGTGGCCTGCTGGGGGGGGTATGAGTATGGCTATGGCGAAGCTATGCCACCCAGCGGCGTATTCACCCAAGTCAGCGCGGGCGGGTATCACACCTGTGGAGTAAAAACGGATGGCACGGTCACCTGCTGGGGGAATAACGAGGATGGCCAAACGACGCCACCTACCGGGACTTTCACCCAAGTCAGCGCAGGTTCTGAACACGCCTGCGGGGTGCAGACTGCTGGAACCGTAGCCTGTTGGGGAAATAACGATAAAGGTGAAGCCACACCGCCGACCGGAACCTTTACCCAAATCAGCGCGGGTGGGTCTCACACCTGCGGGGTGCGCGTGGATGGCGCGGTCGCCTGCTGGGGAGAGAACTATTTTGGCGAAGCCACACCACCGACGGGGAGCTTCACTCAAGTCAGTGCAGGCGGTCGCCACACCTGTGGAGTGAAAATCGACGGTACCGTCGCGTGCTGGGGAGATGGTAATTATGGCCAAGCCACGCCGCCGACCGGAACTTTCAGCCACGTCAGCGCGGGCAGTTCGACCTTCCATGGCCATAGTTGCGGCGTGAAACGAGATGGAACGGTGGAATGCTGGGGGTCTAATGATCCACCAGTGACTGACCTCAATGTAACCTCGGGTCAGGCTATACCCCCAGTGGGGATTTTCACTGCGGTCAGCGCCGGCGGAGGATACACCTGTGGGCTGAGGGATGACGGCATGGTTGCGTGCTGGGGATGGAATTCTAATGGTCAAGCCTCACCCCCTAACGGTGCCTATTATGTGCCTCTGGAGGTCGTCGTTACCGGGCCAGGCACGGTCACCAGTCTCCCAACGGGCATCGCGTGTGGGAACGATTGTCGTAGAAGTTACGAGCTGCAGACGTTGATAACCCTGACCGCAACCCCGGTTGATGGCGCAAAATTCAGTCACTGGAATGGGGCTTGTTCTGGCGCGATGGCTAACTGCCAGGTGGTCATGAGTCAAGCCCAGTCCGTAGAAGCCGTTTTTATCAGCGCCAACCCGCGTTCTTACACCCAGGTCAGCGCAGGGAGTTGGTATACCTGCGGATTGCAAAGTGACGGCGTTGGGGCGTGCTGGGGATGGCATTACTTTGCCATCCCCCCGGCTGGAGCTTTTATCCAAATCAGCGCCGGTGGTTTGTTCTTTGGTTTTGATCTGACCGGACACATTTGCGGCGTAAAGCTCGACGGCACCGTCGCGTGTTCGGGGAGCAATGACTATGGCCAAGCTTCGCCTCCTGCCGGCATTTTTACTCAAGTCAGCGCGGGTGGACATCATACCTGTGGGGTAAACAGTGACAGCGTCATTGTCTGCTGGGGGGATAATCAATATGACCAGGCCAGCCCCCCCGCGGGAACTTTTATACAAGTTAGCGCGGGCTGGTTTCATACCTGTGGCGTGAAGACGGACGGAACGGTCGCCTGCTGGGGTTCCGAGAATAACGACCCGGTCTTCCGTAGCAACATCGATAGCCCCTCCACGCCTCCTGCCGGAACTTTTACTCACGTCAGCGGGGGCTGGTTTCACACCTGTGGCGTGAAGACTGAAGGGACAGTCGCCTGCTGGGGGGATAACGAGTACGGCCAATCCACGCCGCCCGACAGCGTATTCACGCAAATCAGCGCCGGCGCTTTGCACACCTGTGGGGTGAAGACGGATGGCGCCATCGCCTGCTGGGGATATAACTTCTTCGGTCAAGCGGATCGCCCGGCGGGCGCTTTTGTCCACGTTAGCGCCGGTTTCCGCCATACCTGTGGCGTGACGACGGATCGCCGAATCATGTGCTGGGGAGATAATGAGTACGGACAAAGTACACCGCCGGATGATCGAACAATCAGGGATGCCGTCGGCGTGTTTCGGGTCGAGACCGGGTATCGCGATCCTGAATGAGTAGTGGAGTTGTGGAATCGTAGCTTCGTAGCTTCGTAGCTTCGTAGCTTCGTAGCTTCGTAGGTTGGGTTGCCGTCCTTGTAGCAACCCAACTCTGCACTGATAGAATTGAACAAACCGCCCTTAAGACCGGGGCGGTTTTTTAGTAGGCGCTGATTCCCCGTTGTCACGTTACCATGTGGGAATGGCAATTCAGGCTATCGAGTTTCCGCCATTCCGCCAGCGCCAGTTCATGAAAGCGCAGCTTATAATAATAAGCTGGTCATAGCCCCGAAAACAGGAGCCGATGAAAGAAGGCTAAGCGCTTGATTTGATGGTGGGCGATGCTGGGTTCGAACCAGCGACCCCTGCCGTGTGAAGGCATAAGACAAGAGTAATAACAAACCACATCAATAAGTTGCGCGCTCTTGCAAGCTACGCAACGTCAAGAAACGACAGCCAACGACTGCCCGCGCCTAAACCTCGTCATAATCTGGTCATAGAAATCCGGCACAGTCCATTACTCCACATCACGGCCCACTTGCTGCTCCAGCAACTCCGACAGGTTGTTCAAGTGTTCCGCCATATCCCGCAAGCGGGCCATGGTCTCAGAGCCTACTGCTGGCGGTAGAGACTCTATAATCTGATTCAGATCAGCCGACGCATTAGCCAGCGCAATGACGACATTCCGCGTTTCAGAGGGAATAGGTGGTTTTTGTGGTTTCATTCTTCAACACGTCCAGACTCAACGGCAGGTCAATGTGCCGGTTCTCTTCGATCATCTCCCGGACCGTGAAGATCTGATTCGCGGATAATCGCGGTTCAGCAGTGCGTGATGGTAGACGCCCGTCGGCACAGTCAATACCGCTACCGACAGAATGCCTAACGCAGTACCCCATCCAAAACCTCATCCAGCCAAGCCTCCGGAAAATCATTTAGCCACGGTATACGCCCAGCGCTCCGTAAGCATGGCGTTCCAGGACGATCCGCATATATTCACCGACGGTCCGACTATCTGCACGGGCTAATTGTGCTAAATCGTCATAGAGGGCTTCGGGGAGATGTAGCTTCACGTCACGGTCGCACTTGGCGCGGGCGCGCTTTCCAGTAGTGGCGACAGACGTAAGGCGTAGCGGGGCACAAACAGCGGGAAGTTCGGACATGGCAGCGGTTTCCGTACAATGCCGCGCACGTTGAGGGCGGCGTGGTCTCAACTACCGCTCAAAAGTCGGTTGGAGTTATTCGCGCACAGCCTGCCGTGCCTTATTTTCCCCTATCAACCACGCTTTTGGGGAAGACTCTGACTTGCGCTCACACGCCAAATCAAGAATGCAGATGCAAGCTACCGCAGTTACGGAGCGGCGGACGTTTTGAGTAG
>JAIFNF010000066.1 GCA_020047885.1 Gammaproteobacteria bacterium
TAGACTTGGCACCTTCAATACCGGCCACCGCCACCCGGAACCCGTCGCCCGCCAGCACCACCCAGATGGAAGGAGGCGCTTCGTTGTACTTTTTCTGGTAATCGGTCAGAAACGCCTTGGCTTCCGGCGTATCCAGATCCTGCGGTTGCGGCGGACTCAGGAAATAGAAACCCTCAGCGGCTTCCTTACCGGCGCTCTTGACCAGATCGGGATTATTCGTGGCGTCGCCGCCGATGAACGGCACCGCCCAACCCATACTCCGCTTTTGCCGCAGCAACAGACCCGCTTCAGGATAGTAGCCGGTGAACAGCACGACGTCCGGGTTAGCGCCCTTCAACTTGGTCAGAATCGCGGTGTAGTCGCGTTCACCCGGCGTCAGGGCGTCAAAAAACACCACTTTTGCGCCCTGCTTCTTCAGTAGCGTGTTAGCTTCATCGGCCAGACCTTTAGCATAGGACGTGCTGTCATGCAGGATGGCGACTTTTTTGAAACCCAGTTTCTCAATGGTCTGTGCCGCCATTCGTCCCTGTTCATCATCACGGGGTGCGGTACGGAAGAAGTGCTTGAAACCCTTTTCCGTGAGACGGATCGCGGTCGAACCGTTGGCGATTTGCGGAATGCCCGCCTCGTCAAAAATGGTCTGGCTGGCCTCGGTCACGGACGAACCGTAAGTACCGATAACAGCGACCACACCTTTCGTAGTCAAGCGCTGCGCGGCCAGTGAAGCGGTGCGCGGGTCGCCGCCATCGTCCTCGGTGACGACTTCGATTTTCCGACCCAGCACGCCGCCCTTGGCGTTCTGCTGATCGGCCAGTAGTTCAACGATTTTCTTCATGCCCTGCCCTTCACTGGCCCAGGAACCGGTCAACGGCGCCATCAGACCAATCTTCACCGGATCTGCCGCCTGAGCCACACCGCCGCCCATCGCCAGACCGACCGCGGCAACCAGCGCCAACAGTTTCTGTTTCATCTATTTTCCTCCTCACTCGGTAGCCAGACCGGCTTGCCCAAGGGGGTTCGGGAAGCCGGCGCAATGATTTTGCAACCCTTGAACAATAGCAGCGAATTTCAAAAAGCGTCAAACCCGCGGCCTTCCTCCTCTCCCCTGGGCGACCGCCTCGATGAGCGCCACCTGGGCAGGCAGACAGACGGTGTGTAAATCGTAGTTTTCGATGATCGTTTGCCGGGCGTAGTGGCGGATCGTCTGCATCCGGTCGGGGTGGCGGAGCACCGTGTCGACGGTGTCGGCAAGTTCTTGGGGGTTGAAGAAGTCGACCAGCAGGCCGTTGTGACCGTGGATGATCACTTCTTCTACCGGCGGGGTGCGAGAACCGATCACTAGGCAACCGGCGCTCATGGCTTCAAGCATGGACCAGGACAGGACAAACGGATAGGTCAGGTAGACGTGGACGGCAGACACTTGCAGCAGACCCAGAAATACCGCATAGGGAACTTTGCCAACAAAGTGGATGCGGCTGAGATCCAATTGGCCGGCGAGTTCGCTCAGGTATTTCTGGCGGTAGGTCTGGCCGCCAGGCAGTAGGCTGCCGTAGCTGACTTCATCGCCGCCAACGATGAGGATACGAGCTTGGGGGTGGCGGCGCTGAATGTCCGGCAGGGCGCGCAGGAAACAGTGAAAGCCGCGCATCGGTTCGAGGTTGCGGTTGACGAAGGTGATGAGTTCATCGCCAGCTCGGAGTTCAAGGCCGCGTTGATCAAGCTGCAGAGTGGCTTGAGGATTCGGGACGATCTGTCGGGTGTCGACGCCGTCGTGGATGACACGGATCTGTTGGCGAAACGGCTCGGGAAACGTGCTCGCTTGCCAGTGGGTGGGGGACAGGCCAACGTCGGCAACGTCAAAGTGCAGAAGATTATTGAGATTCTTCAGGCGCAAGCGACAAACTTCGCCGGGGTCAGTGACTGGAAATTCGGCATCGAAGCCGACATCCGTACCTTCGCGGTGGTAGAAGAATTCACAGTAAGCGATCACTTGCGCATGCGGCCAGACGTCTTTGAGAAACAGGCTTTCCCCCCAACCGGGATGGGCGATGATGATCTCTGGGTTGAAGCCTTGGGTCTTGAGGCGCAACCCAGCGCGGAAACAAGCTTCACCGCGAATCGTTTTGGTTTCGAAGTCGCTGACCCAGGGATGAACGTTGGGGGTAGAGCCGCGTTGGACGGCGTAAGGGATCAGCTTGACGCCTTGCCATTCGGTGGCGTTGACTTTCTGTAGGGTCAGAGCGACGACGGTATGCCCCTGCGCCGCCAGTGCCGGGGCGAGGTGTTTGAACTGGCCAGGGAAGTTTTGATGGATGAACAAAATGTTGTACATGGTCATCAACCGTGAAAGGTTGGGTTGACGATAAAGCGGTCAACCCAAACTGCGAAGCTACAAAGTTTTATCAAAGTCATCAACGTTTTCCTCCCTCCTTTGAAAAAGAAGGGGGGTCGGGGAGGATTTTTCCTCCTCCTGATCCTCACGCGCCTCCGGCAACAGCCAGTTCGGCGCTGAACCCCCGTTGCGCGCCCCCAGTTCAGCGAAATTGAACAATCCGGTATCGGCCAGATGCGACGGCGCAACGTTGCCCAGCGCGGCGAAAATGCTGTCCACCCGCCCCGGAAACTGTTTTTCCCATTGCCGCAACATGGCCTTGATCGCCTGGCGTTGCAGATTGTCCTGGGAGCCGCACAGATTGCAGGGAATGATCGGGAACTGGCGAGCTTGGGCGTAGGCGGACGTGTCGCGTTCCTGGCAATAGGCCAGCGGGCGAATCACCACATGCCGGCCATCATCGCTCAACAGCTTCGGCGGCATGGCCTTGAGCGTGCCCCCGTGGAACAGATTCAGAAACAGGGTTTCCACAATATCGTCGCGATGATGACCGAGGGCGATTTTGGTCATCCCCTGTTCCGCTGCAAACGTGTAAAGCGCACCGCGCCGCAACCGTGAACACAGCCCACAGGTGGTCTTCCCCTCCGGGATAACCCGCTTGACCACGCTGTAGGTGTCCTGCTCGATAATGTGGAAGGGAATGCTGATACTGCGGAGATAGTCGGGCAGAACCTGTTCGGGAAACCCTGGCTGCTTCTGATCGAGATTGACGGCAATCAACGCAAAGCGCACCGGTGCCCGCCGTTGCAGATTGCGCAGAATATCCAGCATGACGAAGGAATCCTTGCCGCCGGACAGGCACACCATTACTCGGTCGCCATCCTCGATCATGTTGAAATCCTGAATGGCTCGGCCGACGTTGCGTCGCAACCGTTTTTGAAGCTTGTTAAAATTGACCTGCTGTTTCCTGACTGTCGCCGTCATGCGCACTCTCCGGGAACCTCTGACAAGGCCGGAAACTTTACCCGAAATCGGCTCCGGTTGCGTTAGAGTGATTGACTTGCCGCCCGTGCGCTAGCGGACTAGACTGCATTGATGACCACGGTGAACACCGCGCGTCGGGAACCTGCCCGGTTCCGACCCCCACCACTCCCGCCCTTTATTTGGAGGATACCGCCTATGGAGACCAATGACATTGAACATTACAAGCGCCGCCTCGTTGAATTGCGCGTCGAGCATCGCGATCTGGATGACGTAATCGCCCGCTTGGCCAAAGATCCCCTGGTTGACGAGCTTGAACTGAAGCGGCTTAAAAAGCGCAAATTGATGATCAAGGATCAGATCTCCCGTCTCGAAAGCAAAGTTATCCCCGATCTGAACGCCTGAATCCGGCGTAACCGTTTACGCCCTCCCACCCCGAATCTCCCCTCCACGGGGGGAGGGCGTGCTGGCCACTACAGCGATTCACCGTACTTCCGGGCATGGAGTTCCCGAGCCTGTGCTACCCAGTCATCCCGGCGGATGCGTCCGCTGAAGTGAATAATCTCTGCTTCCAAATGCTCGATGTCGGCGTCGGTCAGGACGGCAAGCTGTCGATAGCAGCTAATGCCCGCTGCGTTCAACTTGCCTTCCAACACCGGC
Organism: Gammaproteobacteria bacterium; assembly: GCA_020047885.1. Next base: position 3,974 of record JAIFNF010000066.1, read on the forward strand.
CCAATTCCGCTGATCAGCTTCAAATTGTCTTTCTCCACCGCCGCCGTCATAGCGGCCGCCTGCCGATCATGGGTCAGCGCCTTGATGCGCTCATTGATCGCTTCAAGCCGCTGGGCGATGCCGCGCACATCATCACGGGTAGGCACCCCCAACCGCTTCAAGGCCCGCGAGACCCGATCCTCAAAAATCTGCTCCAGATGATCCAGCGTATCGGTCGCCTTGCCCCGCATGCCTTCCACGATTTCGCGGACGTCGTCCATCCGTTCCTGGGCTTCATTGATCGTATCCCCGGCCAGATGCAAGGTCTGCTCGCGCAGTTTTTCACCTTCCTTGACCACTGATTCCATCAGCTTGCCGGTTTCCTCTTGCGCCCGGTCGATGGCCCCTTTGACTTGGTCGGCCAGGGTTTCAGGACTATTTTTACGGTTTTCTTCGCTCATCACAGGCTCCTTTGGGCGATCGCCCGAATTTTGTCCTACTATGAATTGCAACTAGTTTTAATCTAACCGGCAAAAGTAGTGCAAACACCCTAACGGCAACCCGGCTTCCAACCCGGTGTGATAAAGTAATCCCGGTACGCTACCCGCAGCGCCTCCCCTCCACCTCTGAATACTACGATCGCCCCATGATCCTGAGCCGTTTTCTTAAGCCCAAGTGGCAAACTACCGATCCCGAAGCCCCTCAACCCGCTGCACCGGAACTGGCAAGTACTGATCCTGCCCACCGCCGCTTGGCGCTGGAACGCCTCAACGATCTCGATCAGTTACAGACTCTGGCTGGTGAAGACGCTGATGCCGGGGTGCGAACCGCCGCATTAGCCCGTTACCGCGTCCTGCTGACCGGCAAGGCGGCTGAGGGTCCATCGCTGACCGACCGGCTGGAGCGCTTCCGCCAGAGCGCTGATCCCGAGTTGGTTGAGGTGCTGTTGCGTCAGGCCGTTGAACCGGAATTGCGATTGGCCGCGCTGGAGCGAACGACGGCGGAACCGTTGTTGATCGAAATCGCGATCCACGATCCGCAACTGGACGTGCGCCTGGCCGCGCTGGAACGGGTTTACGAACCGGAAGCGCTCGACCAGATCGCCCGTCAGAGCCGCAACCGCGACAAGCGCATTTACCGCCGGGCGCGGGAGCGACTCGATGCGCTCGTCGCCGAGAAAATCCGCGCCAGCCATATCGAGCGGTTATGCACCGAGATGGAAAACCTGCGCTGGGATGGTGAAAGCGGCATGAACGCCGGTCGCTTTCCACGGCTGGAACAGGAATGGCGCGATCAGGAAGCCGCCGCCCCGCCCGAATTGCGCGAGCGCTATGTCGAGGCACGCACCCGGTTCCTGACCGAACGGCAGGCCAGCGCGGGACGCCGCACCCAGCGCATGGAACTGACCGCTTCGCTGGAAACCCTGCTGGAACGGTTACGCCAGGCCAGCGAATCCAGCCACGAACTGGACGCCTCGGTGCAATACGCTACCCGTGAAGCGCCCGCCGCCTGGGCCTATTTCGGTCCGGTGCAGGACAGCGAAGGGCGGCGACTGGAACAGCAATTCCAGCAACTGGTCGAGGACATTCAGGAACAACAGCGCGTCCTCCACCGGAACCAGGCTCGCGCCCTCCGCTTGCGTGAAGTGTTGCAACAGGCCGACAAATTGCTGCAACAGACCAGCGAAGTTCACGACGCGGATCTCAAGCAATTGCGGCAGCAGTGGGAAGGTCTGGAGCGTCCCGAATCCCGGGCGCTGGCCACTGAATTGCAGGGGCTGTTTGACGGAATGCTCGACAAATTGCGCGCCCGGATGCAGCGCCAGGTCAATGAACGCGATCGGGAATGGCAGGAACTCCAAGAGTTAGCCACGCAACTGGAAACCGCCCTGGAAAATGGCGAATTGCAACAGGCGACGACCTTGCAGGAACAGGCGCGCCAGCGGCTGAAGCGGAACATCGGACTGAGCCGGGCGCAAATGGCGCAGATCGAAGAACGGCTGCAAAGTTGCGCGGGCCGGATTGGCGAATTGCGCGACTGGCGGCGCTGGGCGGCTTATCAGGCACGGGAACAGCTTTGCGCGACCGCGGAAAGCCTGATCGGTCTGGAGGTCGATCCCACCGAAATCGCCCACCGCATCCAACAGACACGGGATGCCTGGAAGGATCTGGATCATCACGAAGGTGCCGCGCCCAAGAATCTCTGGAAGCGGTTCAACGGGGCCTGTGAGCGGGCGTATGCCCCCTGTCAGGCGCATTTCGAAGCACAATCCCGCGAACGCCAGCAGAACTTTGAGAAGAAAGCACTCCTGTGCGAGCAGTTGGAGCAATTTGAACAGACGACCGACTGGGCGCAGGTGGATTGGCGGGAAGCGGATCGGCTGCGGCGGCGCGCTCAGGAACAATGGTACAAGCTGGGGCCGGTGAATCGCGCCGACCGCAAGAATCTGGATCGCCGCTTTCAGCAAGTCCAGCAGCGCCTGGATCACCGCCTTGATGCCGAACGTGACCAGGAATTGCAACGGCGGCAGAACCTGATCCAACAGGTGCAGGCGGTGGTGGATAGCGCCGATTTGCGGGCGGCGATTGAAACCGCCAAGCGCGCGCAGGCCGAATGGCATCCCACCGTGCAAGCCTCGCCCCGTCAGGAACAGGCGCTATGGAAGACGTTTCGCACCGCCTGCGATGCGGTGTTTGCCCGTCGTCAGGCCGAACAGCAGGCGGTGGACGACGAGCGTCAAGGGCATCTGACCCAACGGCTGGCGCTGTGTGAAGAAGTCGAAGCGTTCACCAACCTCGACAGTGAACAATTACCGCAGGCGCGAGTGCGTTTATCCGCCATCCAGCGCGAGTGGGAAACGGCGGGGCCTGCGCCCAAGGCGGAACAGCGGGCGCTGGATCAGCGTTTTGAAGCGGCGCTCCGCCAGTTTGGTCAACAGGAACGATCCCTGCGCCGGAACCATGCTCAGCAAACTTTCCAGCATGGGTATGAGCGGACCCGCCTGTGCGCCCGTGTCGAGGCGCTGTTGCCCGCGGCACCAGTGACTGCCGATGTCCTCGCACCTTTCCAGCAACAATGGGCCGAACTCCCCGCGCTGCCAGAGGCGTTGCTGGAACCCCTGCAACGGCGGTTCGATGCGGTTTGTCAGGCGCTGACCGGCGCTCCTGAAGCCGCCCGCGAATGGCAAACCACGCTGGAACAGAATCTGGAGCGCAAGAAGGTCTGGTGCGTCTGCATGGAAATCGTCGCCGGTGTGGAATCGCCGCCGGCTTTCGCCCAGTTGCGGATGGAATATCAGGTCGCCCGGTTGTCCGCTTCGCTGGCGGGGGCGGCCACCAAAACCGAGGTGCTTTATGACCCGCAGCGTTTGCAGGAGCAGTGGCGTCAAACCGGCGCACTGCCTGCTGAAGAGGAAGCCGAACTGGACGCCCGCTTTATGAATGCGGTGCGGGCGTGGCAGCAGCGTGAGGATTGATCGGGAACCGCCAGGACGCCAGGAACGCCTCCACGCTGAATCCATGACCCGATGAAAGCCGGTGATTTATCACTGGTGCTGCTGGTGAATGTGGCCTGGGCGCTGAATTTTCTGGTCGGCAAGGTGGGGGTGGACTACTTCACGCCGATGCTGTTTTCGACGTTGCGCTTTGCCATTTTGCTGCTGCTCTTGTTGCCCTGGCTGCGCTGGAAGCCGGGCAAAATGCGCCAGGTGCTGGAAATCAGTCTGGTACTGGGCGTCGTTCATTTCAGCATGATTTTCATTGGGCTGGATGCCAGCGGCGATATTTCCTCGGTCGCGATTGCCGCCCAGCTCTATGTGCCTTTTTCGGCGCTGCTGGCGTTCATCTGGTTGGGTGAACGGCTGGATCGCTGGCGAGTGACGGGGATCGCCACCGCGTTTGCCGGGGTGATGGTTATTGGCTTTGATCCGACGGTCTTCGCCCATCTGGACGCCTTGGGCTGGATTGTGGGTGCGGCGATGGCGATGGCGGTGGCGACGATTCTGATGCGCCGGCTGGCCGGGGTGAGTGTGTTCACCCTGCAAGCCTGGGTCGGTGCGGTGGCCACTCCTGCGCAGTTGCTGATGTCGCTGTTGTTCGAGCAGGGTCAGATGGCGGCGTTGCGCACTGCGGACTGGTTTTACTTTGCCTTGCCGGTCTATTCAGCGGTCGGCGCTTCGCTGATTGGTCACGGTGTCCTCTATCATCTGCTGACCCGCTATCCGGTCGGTCTGATTACCCCGATGTTGCTGCTCTCCCCGGTACTGGCGGTGGCGCTGGGGGTGTGGGTGTGGGGCGATGAACCCACCTGGAAATTGCTGCTGGGTGGGGCGATGACGTTGGCCGGGGTGGCTATCGTGACGGTGAAGAAGGCGGTTCCGCGTGCAAGTTGAGGGGTGTATCAATCGTAACCGTTCAGTCCCCCCCTTTAGCAAAGGGGGGTTAGGGGGGATTTGGGTCCCGTTGCCGGTGCGAAAACCCCCCCTGAATCCATTCGATTTCCCATCCACCCACAGTTCTATCTGCCCTGGATGATGGGGATTGAGCATCCTGACTTTCTCGGTCGGGACGATAAACTCTCGCAATAAACGGGCGAGAATTTTGTTCAATAAACTGTTCTATCTTCGGCAAAGTCACAATAAAGTTTCTGGCGAGTTCAGCAAAAGGTGCGGTTCCGATCAGAACTAATAAACCAACTCCGGCCTGCATGACCGCTGCTTTTTCATTGGGTCTATAGCGTATTCTTTGATCGTGCGTGATTGCGTACCAGCCACGACGCCCAACTTCAGTCAGCCATTCCTCATCTTTAGCAATATCTGCAAAGTGGTCTGCATGTTTTTCGATGGTAAGACCTGCTTGCAATAAAAGATGGGGGAATTGCTTGCCCAAATCGCGATCTGTGAAAAATACGATACTCAAGCGGCACGCTCGTACATAATCGCTATTTCAATTTCTTCGGGTTTAAGATCATAATCTTCAGCCAAATTCTCTATCGATTCACCCGCATCAATCCGATCTACAATTACGGCGGTCGATATGCCTTTGTGAATCAATATTGGGCGTCCAAATCCAATCGCGGGGTCTATAGCGATTACTTTTTGCGTATCCACGCCCATAATATAGGGATACAGACGACTCGGTAATTCAATGTCCCATTCAACCCGCGCCAAGTAGGCATCAAGCATCTTGCGCATTGCCAGTTGCCCGGATTGGGAAAGATTAATGAGATTGCCATAGTATTGCAGAAACAAGTCGCCAGTGGTGGTTAATAGATCATGCTTCATAAGCAGTCTGGGAATTTTTAATTCTTGTTCTGCATAGTCCAGCGCAGTCCTTAATGCGGTTATCGAGACGTTATGATTTTGACGCAAGGCGCGCAAAACGTAGGCTTCGACCAGGTTAGTGAACGATAAAAGCCGCTGCTCTGGATGGGCAAAGTGGATCAATGGTTCAAAGTAGCCAGGGCCATCCCGTTTTGGATAACTTCTGCCAATAAACCAGGATCGCAAGGTGGCCGGAGCCAGATTTAAATAGCGAGCTGCTTCGGTCATTGTGTAGGCTGGGGTGTCGAGCATCGGGGATATCCTCCTAAGTGCTTCCAATCATTGCAATGTCATCCGGCGTCAGGACATAAAACCAATCAATCCGCCTCTTGACCGCCAAGATACAAGGGCGGGTTAGCGAAGCGTAACCCGCCATTATCAGGGATTCCTCACACTGGCGGGTACAGTCTGACGATTTAACCCGCCCTGCCTTGCTCTTTAAGCATCGCTGTTCGTAGAATTTCATTGATACGGGCTTGATACCCTGCTCCTTGGGACTTGAGCCATGCCAGGATTTCAGCATCAAGCTGAATTTTCACTGTCTTTTTGGCTGGATGATAAAACCGGTTACGCACGGCTTTTTCCCAAAACTCATCATCCAGAACTGGAATATCGCTGGTGTCAATCGCTTCATCTGGCATTGCTACTAACCCCTCAATTTCGGTTTGCTGCGATTTAGCCTCGCGCCCAGTCCGCAGTGATCTCGCTGATACGGCGGTGTTTTAACAAATTTTTACTCATGGTTTTGACCAGTTATCAATCCTGAGATTACTAACGCGGGAAAAGTGGTTTTCATTGTTGGTCGCAAGAATTAAATCGTGGTCAAGCGCTGTTGCGG
>JAIFNF010000287.1 GCA_020047885.1 Gammaproteobacteria bacterium
AGCGTCGGCAATTACAAAGCGAAGCGATTGATCGGATTTTGGCGTTACGCGCCCAAACCAAACCCGTGACTGCTGAAGAACTCCGCGCTGCCCGTGAGGAAGGTCGACCATGATTCGCTACGTCATTGACGCCAGCGTTGCTATCAAATGGTTCGTTCCTGAAAACCCTGAAGAACTGGATGTTCCCCAGGCACTGGCTCTGCTGGATGCCTTGAAGAATAGCGATATCGCCCTCTACCAACCTGCCCACTGGGAGGCGGAAATCGCTGGTGTCCTGGCGCGTATTAGCCCGGCGAACGCTATCAAAAAAATGGTGGCGCTCCGGGCGCTGGCGTTCACCCGTGTCAACGACACCACGGTTTACGCGACGGCCTGCGATCTCGCCATCCGCCTCAATCACCACCTGTTCGACACGCTTTACCACGCCGTCGCCCTGCACACGATAGAAACCACCCTGATCACCGCCGACTACCGGTACTTCGACAAAGCCGAATCGATCGGCCAGATCATCCGGTTACGCGACCTGAATCTGCCCGGACGCACCTGAATGACAAGTATTTTACTCCATTAAATATTTTTAAGACAATACTTTACATTATAAATAAGAATAAATATCATTAAAAAAAGCATTCACCGCTGAACCCCGTCCGGTGGAATGCCCCTACCCCACTATCCCCGGAGTCCCGTATGTCCAAATTATCCACCTCTCGCATCTTCCTGCCCGTCATCGGTTTACTGACCGGCCTGCTCGCCCCGCCCGTACTGGCCAGCGGTGAAGTCAATATCTACTCCGCCCGCAAGGAAGACCTGATCAAGCCCTTGCTGGATGATTTCAGCCAACAGACCGGCATCAAAGTTAATCTGGTGACCGGCAAGGAAGAAGCGCTGTTGCAACGCCTGCAAAGCGAGGGCATCAACACGCCCGCCGATGTATTGCTAACCTCGGATGCGGGACGGCTGGCGGCGGCGCAAAAAGCCGGCATCCTGCAAGCTGTCAAATCAGCAGCGCTTGACGAAAATATTCCAGCGACCTATCGCGATCCCGGCGGCTACTGGTACGGGCTATCGATGCGCGCCCGGCCCATTATCTACGCGAAAGATCGGGTTAAGCCGGAACAACTCGCCACTTACGAGGCGCTGGCGGGGCCGGAATGGAAAGGCAAGCTGTGTCTGCGCTCTTCCGACAGTGTTTATAACCAGTCGCTGGTGGCCGGCATGATCGCTCATCACGGTGAGACGAAAACCGAAGCCTGGGCCAGGGGCCTGGTCGCCAATCTCGCCCGCCCTCCCAAAGGTGGGGATCGTGACCAAATCAAGGCGGTAGCCGCCGGCGAGTGCGAGGTGACGCTGGCCAATACCTATTATCTGGGCGGCATGGTGAATTCCAGCGACGCGGCGGAAAAAGAGGCGGCGGCGCAGGTTGCCGTCTTCTGGCCGGATGCGAAAACGACGGGCGTCCATGTCAATGTCAGTGGCGCCGGGATTACCGCCCACGCCCGTCAACGGGATAATGCGGTTAAATTGCTGGAGTTCCTGGCCAGTGACAAAGCTCAGCGCGGGTATGCCGAGGTCAACCATGAATACCCGGTCAACCCGGCCATTCCACCCAGCGCGACGTTGCAAGCCTGGGGCGAGTTCAAGGCCGATACGTTGAACGTTGCCAAACTGGGGGAATTGAACCCCGCTGCTGTTAAGTTGATGGATCGGGCCGGGTGGAAATAACGTCCACCTCACCTCCCACACCGCCCCCGCACCCCTTCTCGCAAAGGGCGAGGGGAGTTTGGGCATCGGTCAGAAGGATTGACCATTGGACAGTCCTGGTCGTTGGATTGGCGGGGCTGCTGGCTCTGCCGGTGTTCACCGTTTTTCTCACTGCCCTGCAACCGGCTGGCGAGGTCTGGCGGCATCTGGCGGACACCGTACTGGCCGACTATGTGCTCAACTCGGTGGCGCTGATGATCGGGGTCGGGGTGGGAACCTTGTTGATCGGCGTCCCCACGGCCTGGCTGACCGCTACCTGTGAGTTCCCTGGCCGACGCGGGTTCGAGTGGGCACTGTTGCTGCCCATGGCCATTCCGGCCTACATCATCGCCTATACCTACACCGGCCTGCTGGATTTCGCTGGCCCGGTACAGACCTTCCTGCGGATGGCCTTCGGCTGGACCCGGCAGGACTACGCCTTCCCGGAGATCCGCTCGCTGCCCGGCGCAGCGCTGATGCTGACGCTGGTGCTGTATCCCTACGTCTATCTGCTGGCGCGGGCTGCCTTTCTGGAACAGTCGGCGGCGGTGCTGGAAGTTAGCCGCAGCCTGGGCGCGGGACCCTGGCGACGTTTTAGAACCATCACCCTCCCCCTGGCACGCCCTTCCCTCATCGCCGGCCTGGCGCTGGTGCAGATGGAAGCGCTGGCCGATTACGGGACGGTGCAATATTTCGGGATCAGTACCTTCACCACCGGCATTTTCCGGGTCTGGTTCGGGATGGGCGACGCGACCGCCGCCGCGCAATTAGCGGGACTGTTGCTGCTCTTTGTCCTGACCCTGCTGGTGCTGGAACGGCTGTCGCGGCGACAAGCCCGTTTCCACCATACCGGCCAGCGCACGCAACGCCCGCCACGACTGCGGTTACAAGGTCGGTGGCGCGGGTTAGCCGTCGTGGCCTGTCTGACGCCCCTGCTGTTGGGATTCCTGATTCCCGCCGGGCAGTTGGTGATCTGGACGTGGCGCACTGCCCCACAGATGGTCGATCACCGCTTTCTGGCATTGGTTGCCAACAGTCTGGAACTGGCCGGCGGCGCAGCGCTAGTTATCCTGCTCCTAGCGTTGTTACTCGGCTACGGGCAGCGCCTGCGACCCCGCCCTATCGTGCGCCTGGCGGTACGCAGCGCCGGATTGGGATATGCCGCTCCCGGCACGGTGCTGGCGATTGGCGTGATGCTGCCCTTCGCGGCCATCGACCGGAACCTTGATCACTGGGCGCGGGAGTGGTTCGGCGTGTCCACCGGGCTGTTGTTGAGCGGCACTCTGTTCGCCCTGCTCTTCGCCTACTGCGCCCGATTCCTGCCGGTCGCGCTGCACAGCGTCGAAGCCGGACTGACCCGTATTCGCCCGAACATGGACGACGCCGCCCGCGCCCTGGGCGTCAAACCGCTCGGTGTCCTCTGGCGCGTCCATATCCCAATCCTGCGCGGCAGTCTGCTGACCGCCCTGTTGCTGGCGTTCGTGGATATTCTGAAAGAACTGCCCGCGACCCTGATTTTGCGCCCGTTCAATTTCAATACCCTGGCGGTACGCGCTTTTGAACTGGCTTCGGACGAGCGGTTAGCCGATTCGGCCAGTTTCGCCCTGGCCATCGTGCTGGCCGGTATTGGCCCCGTGATTTTACTCAGCCGCGCCATCAGCCGCGCCAGACCCGGCCATGACACCCTTCCTTGAACTGACGAATCTCGACATCGCCTACCCACCCCGCAAAGTCATTCGGGAGGCGTCGCTGACCATGCATTGCGCGGGTATCGGCTGCCTGCTCGGCCCCAGCGGCTGCGGCAAAACCACGCTGTTGCGGGCGATTGCCGGTTTTGAACCGGTGCAACAAGGTTCCATCCGGCTGGAGGGCGTGGAACTCAGTCGGCCCGGTTGGACCCTGCCACCCGAACAGCGGCGCATCGGCCTGATGTTTCAGGATCTGGCGCTGTTTCCCCACCTGACGATTGCCGACAATGTCGCTTTCGGTCTGCGCGGCTGGAAACGCTCGGAGCGGCAGGCGCGGGTCACGGATCTGTTGCGGCTGGTGGGACTGGCCGATTTCGCCAAGCGCTATCCCCACCAATTGTCCGGCGGGCAACAACAGCGGGTGGCGCTGGCGCGGGCGCTGGCTCCACGTCCGCGCCTGCTGTTGCTCGACGAACCCTTCTCCAGCCTGGACGTGACGTTACGGGAAGGTCTGGCGCACGAGGTGCGCAGTATTTTGTTACGGGAAGGCACCGGCGGGTTGCTGGTCAGCCATGACCAGTTTGAAGCCTTCGTCTTCGCTGATGAAATCGGCGTACTCGATGAAGGTCGGCTGCGGCAATGGGATACCGCCTATAACCTTTATCACCGTCCCGCCAACCGATTTATCGCTGACTTCATCGGTCAGGGCGTGCTGTTGGCGGGCCAGGTGAATGCACAGGGTCGGGTTCAGACCGAACTGGGCGAGGTGGAGGGGACGCCGCCAGCCGGTTGTATCCCCGGCGATGACGTGGAAATTCTGGTGCGCCCCGACGATGTCGTGCATGACGACACCAGTCCGCTCCAGATAGAGGTCACCGAACGGGCGTTCCGGGGCGCGGAATTTCTCTACACGCTGAAGTTGCCCAGTGGCGCACGGCTGTTATGCCTGGCCCCCAGCCATCATAACCACCCCCCGGGGCGACGCATGGGTATTCGCCTGGACATCGATCATTGGGTGATGTTTCGGCGGAACCGAGCCGTCACCTGCGTTGAATAGCCGACCTGCCCCATTTCGGGCGTTGTTCAGAAAGATTCGTCGATTTGTCTACTAAATTTGACAAACTGGCTCTATTCTTGCTTTTTCTAGCCTTCCCCTCCGACTGCATTGAGCCTTTTCGATGACTAATGAACTCAATATCGCCTGGACTCTGCTGTGCGCGTTCCTGGTGTTCATCATGCAGGCCGGATTCTTGTGCCTGGAAACCGGCCTGGTGCGCGCCAAGAACAGCATCAACGTCGCGGTAAAAAACGTCATCGATTTGTGCCTGTCCGGGGCGATTTTCTGGCTGTTCGGCTATGCCCTCATGTTCGGGCAAACCCACGGCGGCTGGTTCGGCAGCAACAGTTTCCTGTTCAACGGCACCCATTCCACGGCGTTGATAACCTTTTTCATCTTCCAGGCGATGTTTTGCAGCACCTCGGCGACGATTGTGTCGGGGGCGGTCGCCGAACGGATGCGTTTCTTTGCCTACTGTCTGACGACGTTGATGATGACGGCGCTGATCTACCCGATCACCGGCCATTGGGCGTGGGGCGGCGTCGTGCAGGGTGAACCCCAGGGCTGGCTGGCCCAACAGGGGTTTATCGACTTTGCCGGATCCACGGTAGTGCATTCCGTCGGTGGCTGGGTCTCGCTGGCGGCGGTTGTGCTGCTCGGGCCCCGTCACGGCCGCTTCGATCCGGTGCACAAATTTCCGATGCACGGCAGCAATCTACCCATGGCCGCCCTGGGCCTCTTCCTGCTCTGGTTTGGCTGGTTTGGGTTCAATGGCGGCAGTACGCTGGCGCTGAACGACAAGGTGCCGCTGATTTTGCTCAACACCTTTCTGGCGGGTGCCTGTGGAGGCATCGCCGCCATGCTCTACAGTTTTTTCCATCGGGGCTATCTGGGCGTCGCCGATATGCTGAACGGCATCCTCGGCGGTTTGGTCGGCATCACCGCTTCGTGTCATTTGCAACTACCGGCGCTGGCGGTGCTGATTGGCGGTGTGGCCGGGTTAATCGTGATCGTAGGAACCCAGTGGCTGGAGCGTTGGCAGATCGACGATGCGGTGGGTGCCATTCCCGTGCACCTGTTCGGCGGGGTTTGGGGAACGCTGGCCGTACTGTTTGCACCGCCAGAGTCATTTTCCATCGCCGGGGATCGCAGTCAGCAGTTGGTGGTGCAACTCCTGGGCATTCTGGCCATTGGCGGCTACACCTTCGCCGTCAGTTTTACCACGCTCTGGCTGATCAACCGGTTTTACCCGTTGCGAGTGGACGCCGAAGCTGAACGGGTGGGACTGAATATCGCTGAACACGCGGCCAGCACCGAAATCGTTGATTTATTGATCGAAATGGAAGACCACCGGCGGCGCGGCGATTTTTCCCAACCAGTAACCGTCGAACCGCACACGGAAGTGGGCCAAATCGCTCAGCAATATAATCATGTGCTGCAACGGGTTAACGAAGAAATTCACCAGCGCGAGGATTTACTGCGCGCCTTAACGGTCAGTGAAACCCGCAAAACCGCTATTCTGGATGCGGTGCTGGATTGCATTATCACCATCGACCGCCACGGCAACATTCTGGAATTCAACCCGGCCGCGACCCGCACCTTCGGCTGTTCCCGGCGCATCGTACTCAGCAAAAACCTGGCACGGCTGATCCTTTCTGAACTGCAGCAAGACGAATTTGCGCAAGCCCTGCACATTGGCTTCACCGGCGAAGGCAGTTTCGTCATTAACAAACGCGTGCAGATTAACCTGCAACGCACGGATGGGGAATCATTCCCTGCTGAATTGAGCATTACCCGGATGCACAGCGGCCGCCAACTGGAATACAACCTGCATCTTCGTGATGTGACTCGCCAGCGGAATATCCAGCGCCGATTGCACCATCTGGCCCACTATGACCAGTTAACCGGGCTGGCCAATCGCGATTATTTCCGCCAGGGGTTGACCTACTATCTGATGGCAGAAGCACCCCGCCAGGCGGCAGTACTGTTTCTGGATCTGGATCGATTCAAGAACGTCAACGACACCCTCGGCCATGCAGCAGGCGACCAGTTGTTGCGGGAGGTGGCGGAGCGCTTGCGCCAACACACCCGAGCCAATGATCTGGTCGCACGCTGGGGCGGCGACGAATTCGTGGTGGCGCTACTGGGCGTCAGTCATCTCGATGATATTAAGCTTAAAGCCCAGTGCTACGTTGAAGTATTGGCGGAACCCCATCTTCTGGAAGGCAAGATGGTTTACACCCCCACCAGTATTGGCGTGGCGGTGTACCCGGACAGTGGGGACAATGCCGACACGCTGATCCGTAATGCCGACTTAGCGCTGTATCAGGCCAAAAACGCCGGACGCAACAATTATCAGTTTTTCACGCCGGAACTGGCGCATCAGTTGTCAGAACGCTTCCACTTCGAGAATGAGTTGCGTGAAGCGCTGAGTCGGGACCAGTTTGAGTTGCATTATCAACCCCAGATCGCCATCGAGACCGGCGAACTGATCGGGGCCGAGGCTCTGCTGCGCTGGCGACACCCGACCAAAGGTCTGCTGCAGCCGAGCCTGTTTATTCCGATTCTGGAAGAGAGCGGCCTGATTGAGCAGGTTGGGCAGTGGGTCATCAGCGCTGCCTGCCGACAGAATCAACAGTGGCGATCTCAGGGTCTGCGACCCATCAAGGTCGCGGTGAATGTGTCGGGACGGCAATTTCTACAGGCGGATTTTGCTGAAACCGTCGCCCACTGTCTGCACAAGAGCGAACTGGAACCTACCGGCCTGGAATTGGAGATTACCGAGACGGTATTGGCCAGGGATAGCGAGCAATGCATTGCAACGCTGCAAGCCCTTAAAGCGTTGCATCTGGAAATTGCAATCGATGATTTTGGCACGGGTTATTCCTCGCTGAACTATCTGAAGCGGTTCCCGATTGACAGCATCAAAATCGACCGTTCCTTTGTCATTGAGTGCGATGTGAACAGCGAGGACGCTGCGATCTGCTCCGCCATTATCCTGCTCGCCCACAGTCTGGGATTGAAAACCCTGGCGGAAGGGGTGGAAAAGCCCGGACAACTGGCCTTTTTACAGGCCGAGAGCTGTTTCGCTTATCAGGGGTATCTGTTCAGTCGGCCGCTGCCTGCCCAGGCGATGACGGAACTTCTGGCGCATGGTGAAGCGCCTTGCTGAAAGGAGGCCAATCAGGGATCACGCCCGCACTATTTTAAAGCGATACTGAGGACTGCGCACTACAGTTGGGCAATAAGATCATTTCACCCACTCACTGACCCTAAGAGGCTGTCGAAAAACCCATCATTGATTTTTAAGAAATTTTTTTCTGTGGCACCGTCTTTTGGCCGGCTTAATCGACCAAAAACCGGCTGGAGGCCGGATCCACTACCATACAGATCAAAGGGTTAGTTTTTAGACAGCCTCTAAGGTCGCTTCATCTGCTGGATCGCGCCCCACACTCACTCGCCGGTGAACTGCGGGGGCCGTTTTTCCAGGAAGGATTGAATGCCCTCCTGATAGTCATGGCTGTCGTAAACCTTGCGGCGCAGACCCTGAATACGTTCAAACACCGAGGGCGAGAGCGGATGTGCACCGGCCAGAATGCGGAATTGTTCCTTGATCACTTGCACAGATAGCGCCGACCGGGATGCAATCTGCCCAGCCAATTTCAAGGTGAAGCCAAGCAGTTCAGCCGCCGGGACGCGATGATTGAGAATGCCGACTTGTTCAGCCCGTTCCGCCGGGACCAGATCGGCGGTGAAGAACATCTCCTTGGCGATATTCAGCGGCAGGCGATTCATGAAATGCAGAATGCCGGTGATGTTGTACGGGATGCCCAGTTTCGAGGGGGTAATGGCGAACGCGGAACTGTCATCGCCGATGATTAAATCACAGGTCATCACCAGATCGCAGGCCCCGCCCCAGACACTGCCCTGCACCATCGCAGTCTTCATAACCGAGCGGATCGCGCTGGGTCTGCGGTAACTCCTTGATGTTATGCCCCGCCGACCAGACCTTGACACCCTCGGGCGAGCGCAGGATGACCACCGGGATTTTTTGCGCCTTCATCTGTTCCAGACCGGCCAGCAGCGCATCGACCAGCGGCTCGCTGAGGGAATTGCGCCGGGCCTCATCGTTGAGGGTCAGGATACCGATATTGTCGCGAACTTCAGATTCAACCAGAGCCATCTTTATTTCTCCAACATATTGAAAATTATTGAACTCCCCTCGCCCTGTGGGAGAGGAGCCGGGGGTGAGGGCATTCTTCAACTCCCCTCGCCTGCTTGCGGGAGAGAGGCCGGGGGTGAGGGCATTCTAAACCAGCGTCATCTTCTTCGCTTCCGCCAACAGTTCCTCGCGGAATTTCGGGTGGGCCAATTCGATCAGGCTCAGGGCGCGTTCGCGGGTCGATTTGCCCTTGAGGTTGGTCACGCCATATTCCGTCACGACGAATTCGGTATCCATGCGCGGATCGGTGACCAGACTGGTCAGGCGCGGGACGATGCGGGTGATGGTGTCATTCTTGGCGGTAGCGTACAACGCCAGGAAGGATTGGCCGCCGGGCGATTCAAATGCGCCGAGCATGAAGTCTAGCGCCCCGCCGGTGCCGCTGAATTCGTGCCAGCCGATGGATTCGGCGCTGACCTGCCCGTACAGGTCGATTTCCAGGGCGGAATTGACCGAGGTCATCTGGTAGTTCCGCGCAATCACCGAAGGCTGATTGTTGTAGTTGACCGGGTAGCTTTCCACTGAGGCGTTGTCGTCCATGAAGTCAAACAGAGCGCGATTGCCCAGCGCTAGGGTGAAAACGTGCTTGTGACGATGCAGGGTTTTGCGCCGGCCATTGACGACGCCGGCTTCCACCAAGGCGGCCATCGATGGGGTCAGCAGCTCGCTGTGAATGCCGAGGTCTTTATGGTTGGCGAGGAAGCGGCAGACGGCGTTGGGAATGCCGCCAATCCCGAACTGAAGGGTAGCGCCATCGGGAACCCGCTCGGCGATAGCCTTGCCGATGCCTTCATCGCGCGGGTCGGCATCGCGACTGCCCGATTCCAGCAATGGCGTGGCGTATTCAACGATTTTTTCGACTTCGCTGACGTGCAGCAGGGCGTCGCCAAAGACCCGGGGCATATTGGGATTGACTTCGACAATGGCGTGCTTGCAGTGGCGGATGGCGGTGGAACTCCAGTTATTATTGGTGCCGAGACTGAAATAGCCGCCCTTGTCGATCGGGGAGACGGTAATCAGGCAGGCATCGAGCCAGGGCAATCGCATTAAAATTTATTTAAAAATCAAGTAATTATTAAAATTACTTTTGTAATTTTTATGTTGTTATTTTAACGACCTTG
>JAIFNF010000101.1 GCA_020047885.1 Gammaproteobacteria bacterium
CTGCAAAACTGCCGCCTACGGGCATTTTGGCCGCGAAGAACCGGAATTCACCTGGGAGCGCACCGACAAGGCCGACGCCCTGCGCGACGCTGCCGGACTCTAAATCAGGGAGTTAGCGAGATAGGGAGTTAGCGATTTTTGCTACTCGCTATTCGCTCATCACTTGATTGCCCCCCTGCCGAGGGGCGCTGCAACGGTATCCCCGTCAGGCTCGGCATGGGATGGCTTAAACCGCCAACGGCGCCCGTTCATTTCTGATGGAGACATGCTATGAACGCCGTTGTACGCGAAACCGTTTTTACTGATTTCCACGTCGCTGACCTGAAGCTGGCTGACTGGGGCCGCAAGGAAATCGCCATTGCCGAAACCGAAATGCCGGGGCTGATGGCCATCCGCGACGAATACCGGGCGCAGCAGCATTGCCGGTTCCCTGCACATGACCATTCAGACCGCGGTGCTGATTGAGACCCTGGCCGATCTGGGCGCGGACATTCGCTGGGCCTCCTGCAACATCTTTTCCACCCAGGATCACGCCGCCGCCGCTATCGCCGCTAAAGGCATCCCGGTGTTCGCCTATAAGGGCGAATCGCTGGAGGAATACTGGGATTTCACCCACCGCATTCTGGCATGGAGCGATGGCGGCGCGCCGAACATGATTCTCGACGATGGCGGCGACGCCACGTTACTGGTCACACTGGGCAGCCGGGCGGAGAGTGATCGCTCGCTGATCGCTAAACCGACCTGTGAAGAAGAGCAGGTGCTGTTCGCCGCGATTCATCGGCAACTGGAGCGCCAACCGGGCTGGTATTCCAAAATCCTGGCGAACATCAAGGGCGTCACGGAAGAGACGACGACGGGCGTCCATCGGCTGTATCAGATGGAGAAAGAGGGTCGGCTGCCCTTCCCGGCGTTCAACGTCAACGATTCCGTCACCAAGTCCAAATTCGACAACCTGTACGGTTGCCGCGAGTCGCTGGTCGATGGCATCAAGCGGGCGACGGATGTGATGATCGCCGGCAAAATTGCGGTAGTTTTGGGCTATGGCGATGTCGGCAAAGGCTGCGCTCAGTCGCTGCGGGGACTCGGCGCGACGGTCTGGGTGACGGAAATTGACCCGATTTGCGCTTTACAAGCTGCGATGGAAGGCTATCGGGTGGTGCGCATGGATGAGATCGTCGATCAGGCCGATATCTTCGTCACCGCGACCGGCAATGTGCATGTGATTAACCACGATCACCTGACGCGGATGAAGAATCAGGCCATTGTCTGCAATATCGGCCATTTTGATTCTGAAATTGAAGTCGCCAGTTTGAAGCAATACCAGTGGGACAATATCAAGCCACAAGTCGATCACATCATCTTCCCGGACGGCAAGCGCATTATCTTGCTGGCCGAAGGGCGACTGGTCAATCTGGGTTGTGCGACCGGGCACCCTTCCTTCGTGATGAGCAACAGCTTCGCTAACCAGACGCTGGCGCAGATCGAGTTGTTTAATCATCGCGACCAGTATGAAAACAAGGTCTATGTGTTGCCGAAACATCTCGACGAGAAAGTGGCGCGACTGCATCTGGGCCGGATTGGAGCGAAATTGACGGTGCTGACTGCGGATCAGGCGGCGTATATCGGCGTTGCTGCCGAGGGGCCGTATAAAGCTGAGAATTACCGCTACTAACCGATTACGACCGCGCCTCTTTTTGTAAAGAGGTGCGGTCTATATTTTCAAAGTATCTATAGCTGTTCACCAAATTGCTTCAATCAGCAATACTGCATTAGTGCCAACAGTCGAGTTTTAAACTTCAATTCTTGCGCGGTTTTGTCGAGCGCTTTTTGCTGTTACCATGATTGCTTAAACTTCTTCAGCGTGCCCCTTCATGATCAAACCCAAAGCCGAACTTTCAGATCTGCAGAAAATCCTGCACATCTGCCGCCAGTCTTTCGTCATCGCTGGTTTTTTTAGTCTGTTCATCAACTTGTTGATGCTGGCTCCCTCGCTGTACATGCTCCAGGTCTACGACCGGGTATTGGCCAGTCGCAGCGAATTCACCTTGCTGATGCTCACTCTGCTGATCATGGGTGCCCTGGTCGTCATGGGTGCCTTGGAATGGGTACGCTCGCAAATCCTCGTCCGAGTTGGCGCTCGGATGGATTCCCTGCTCAACGTCCGCCTGTTTTCCGCGGTATTCGATATCAGCTTGCGTCGACCGGGCGGCGGTTCGGCGCAGGCATTAGGCGATCTCAATAACCTGCGTCAATTCCTGACCGGTAACGGCCTGTTCGCCTTCTTTGACGCCCCCTGGGTGCCGGTCTATCTGGTGGTGCTGTTCCTCCTGCACCCTTGGTTCGGCTGGTTTGCCATTATCGCGGCGCTGATCCTGAGTGCACTGACCGTCGCCACGGAATTAGCGACCAGCAAACCTTTAGCGGCAGCCAATGCCGAGGCGATCGCGGCGAATAACTATGCCCAGAGCAACCTGCGCAACGTCGAGGTGCTGGAAGCTATGGGGATGCTCCCGCGCATTCAACAACGCTGGCTGGAACGTCATACCCGCACGATGGGCCTGCAGGCGCTGGCTAGTGACCGGGCCGGCGCGTTGACCGCAACCAGTAAGACGATGCGTATCTTGCTGCAATCGCTGATTCTCGGCCTGGGTGCCCTGCTGGCGGTAGAAAATGTCGTCAGTCCCGGCGTGATGATCGCCGCATCGATCCTGATGGGCCGTGCTCTGGCGCCGATTGATTTGCTGATCGGCACCTGGAAAGGCTTCGTGTCCACCCGCAATGCTTACCGGCGTCTTAACGAACTGTTGCTCGCGATGCCCGAACGGCCACGCTACCTGTCGCTACCCCCGCCCAAGGGGGCACTGACGCTGGAGGGCATCGTCGTGGTACCGCCGGGTGCGCAAACGCCGGCCTTGCGCGGCGTCAGCTTGAGCATCACTGCGGGTGAGGTGGTGGGCGTCATCGGCCCGAGCGCCGCCGGCAAATCCACCCTAGCCCGCGCTGTTTTGGGCATCTGGCCGCTATACGCCGGTAAGGTTCGCCTGGATGGTGCCGACATCCAGAACTGGAATCGTGACGAAGTGGGTCCCTATCTCGGCTATCTACCCCAAGACATCGAACTGTTCGATGGGACGATTGCTGAAAATATCGCCCGTTTCGGCGAGATTGACCCGGATCGAGTAGTGGCTGCCGCCCGGAAAGCCGGCGTCCACGAGATGATTCTGCAACTGCCCAAAGCCTACGATACCCGCATCGGCGAGGCTGGATCGGTGTTGTCCGGCGGTCAGCGCCAGCGCGTCGGTCTCGCCCGCGCCTTGTACGGCGATCCGGTGCTGGTGGTGCTGGATGAACCTAACTCCAATCTGGATGACCTCGGTGAAGCCGCACTGGCTCAGGCGATGATTGACCTGAAACGCCGGGGCAGCACGGTGCTGATCATCAGTCACCGACTCAGTATTCTGGGGGTGGTCGACAAAATTCTGGTGTTGCGCGACGGCCAGGCGCAAATCTTTGGTCCCAGCGATCAGGTGCTGGCCCAGTTCATCCGGCCCGCTACCCCAGCCGGGCAACCCGCGACGGGCAGTCAGGGTCAACCACGGCCCATGGCGACGGTTCAGCCGGTCAGCCAAGCCCAGCCCTCCTGAACGAGACGCGCTCATGTCCCAGACTCTGACTCAACCGACGGCTTCACTCGCCGAAAAACCGGCCACTCCCCTGGCACCACTCGCACGAAAATTGGAAGTTCCCCCCGCGCCCACCGATGACCGCCCCGTGCGCTGGATCGGATTTCTCATCCTGCTGGCGGCTTTTGGCGGCTTTGGCGGCTGGGCAGCAACGGCGCAAATTGATAGCGCCGCCGTCGCGCCCGGCATGGTGACCGTCGAATCCTACCGCAAGACCGTTCAGCATCTGGAAGGCGGCATTGTTAAAGATATCCTGGTGCGCGATGGCGATACGGTGAAAGAAGGGGAAGTGCTGCTACGCATGGATGGCACCCAGGCGCGCGCCCAACTGGAAATCGCCCGGGTTCAGTACTATTCGACGCTGGCTCTGGAATCCCGGTTACTGGCCGAGCGTCATCAGGCGGAGACCATCACCATCCCCGGAGCACTGAAACAGGAAGAACAAGACCCTCGGGTTCGTGAGGCGATCCAAGTTGAGCAGCAGACCTTTAGCGCCCGGCGCAGCTCCATTAAAGGCGAGGTATCGCTACTGCGCCAGCGCATCGAGCAATTACAGGAGCAAATGCGTGGTCTGGACGCGTTATCCAAGAGCAAGCAGCAGCGCATTACGTCCTACACCAGTGAAGCCAGTGACTTTGGCGAACTGGCCAAACGGGGCTTCAGCGACAAGCTACGCCAGCGCGAACTGGAGCGGGCGGCCTCTGAATTGGAAGGCGAACGTGCCCAACATCTCTCGGATCTGTCCCGCGCCAAATTGCAGATTAGCGAGACGGAGTTGCAAATCCTTCAAGTACAAAAGAAATTCCAAACCGAGATTGCCGAGCAGTTGCGCGAAGTACAGTCTCGGCTGTTCGATTTGCGCGAGCGGATGCGCGCCTTACAGGATACCGTCGAACGCATTGAAGTCCGGGCGCCCGCCAGTGGCACGGTCGTAGGGATGGCAACGCATACGGTCGGCGGCGTCATTTCACCCGGCACGGCGATTCTGGACATCGTGCCGCAGGGCGAACAGCTCGTTGTGGAGGCTCATGTCCAGGTGACGGATATTGACAAAGTACATCCTGGCTTGCAGGCCGAAGTGCGGTTCTCGGCGTTTAAATCCCGGACGACGCCCGTGCTGGAAGGCCAGGTGCAAACGGTATCCGCAGATCGATTGACGGATCGGGCGACCAATCTGCCGTACTACTTGGCGCGGGTGCGGGTGTCGGATACGGAAATGTCAAAATTGGAAGGTCAAACCCTACTACCCGGTATGCCCGCCGAGGTCATCATCAAGACCGGTGAGCGCACCCTGTTGCAATATCTGTTACAACCCTTTACGGATGCTGCTGCCCGTTCGTTCCGGGAGAAGTAGGCGTCGGGTACAGACTGTCCAAAATCGCCGCCAGCGGATAATCCGGCTGCTCGCCAATCAGCGCGAGCAGTTTCCGGTTGGAACCGATCAGTCGATGCACTTCATTGGCGCGGACAAAAGCCGGATTGACCCGCACTTCGATGGCATACCCGGCGATCCGGTTCATGGTCGTGATGACTTCGCCGAGCGCGATGCCCTGACCAGAACAGATGTTCACCGTTTCGCTGACAACATCGCGATCCAGCAACCGTCGATACGCTTCCACGACAAAGCGCACGTCGGAGAAATCGCGGATCACGTCCAGATTACCCAGTTCAATGAACGGCTGACGGCGGCGGTAACAGCCGACGATCTTCGGCAGTAGAAAACGCTCATCCTGGCCGGAGCCGGTGTAATTGAAGGGACGGGTGATCAGGATCGGCAATCGATCCTGATAAGTGTGTGCCAAATGCTCCATTGCCAGTTTGCTCATGGCGTAATGGTTCACCGGTGCCGGACAGAGCGTTTCATCAATCACTTCGACCGGCGGGTTCCCATACACATTGGCGCTACTGGCCAGCAGGACTTTACGGGGTTGCAGACCGACCGCCAGGATGGCGTCGAGCAGGTTGAGCGTCCCGAACAGGTTGGTCTGGTACATCTCCAGCGGGTCGCCATGCGGGACGAAAGTAATCGCGGCCAGATGGATAATGTAGTCGGGTTGAACCGCCTCCAGCGCGGTACGCAATGACTCCGGACGCGCCAAATCGGCGCACTGTTCGTCAGCACCAATCGCCGGATTGCGCAACAAGCCAATGACCCGATAACCCGCGGCCTGCAAATGCGCCCGTAGATGTTGGCCGGTGAAGCTGCGGGCACCCGTGATCAGGACGGTGCTAGAAGGAGACGCCACGCTGGTTTCTTCGCAGATCCGCCTCAACCATCAACCGGCACAGTTCATCCAGCGAAGTTTTTGGCTGCCAACCCAGGACATCCAGCGCCTTGCGCGGGTTGCCTTGCAGAATATCGACTTCGCAGGGTCGGTAGAAACGGGGATTGACGCGAACCCGGATCTGGCCGGTGCGAACATCACGACCCGCTTCCCGTTCTGCCTGTCCCTGCCACTCCAACTCAATATTGACCGCCTTGAAAGCCAGTTCTACAAAATGCCGCACCGTCCACGTTTGGTTGGTGGCCAAGACATAGGTATCCGGTTCGCTGTGTTGCAACATCCGGTACATGCCTTCCACATACTCCAGGGCATAACCCCAGTCGCGCTGGGCGTCCATATTGCCCAGTTCCAGGCTATCCTGCTGACCCAGACTGATGCGGGCGGCAGCGTCAGTGATCTTGCGGGTCACGAACTCTTTGCCGCGCAGTGGGGATTCGTGATTAAACAAAATGCCGCTGCACGCGAACAGGTCGTAGGATTCGCGGTAATTGACCGTAGACCAGTGGGCGAACAGCTTGGCGACCCCGTAGGGACTGCGCGGGTGGAAAAAAGTGGTCTCGGTTTGCGGCAATTCGTGAATTTTGCCGTACATTTCCGAGGTGGACGCTTGGTAAAAGCGAATGTTCCGATTGACCGTGCGAATCGCTTCCAGCAAGTGCAGGACGCCGATGCCGGTAATTTGGGCGGTGGTGATTGGTTGATCGAAGGAGACGCCCACGAAGCTCTGCGCCGCCAAGTTGTACACCTCATCTGGTTCGGTGCGTTGCAGCAGGCGGATGCTGGCGCCGGGGTCGGTCAGATCATATTCCACCAGTTCGAGTTGTGGGTGGTTGTGAACCCCCAGTTCCTCCAGTCGCCAGAAGTTGACCGAACTAGTGCGACGGTACGTTCCATAGACCCGATAACCCCGTTCGAGTAGCAGTTGGGTCAGATAGGCACCGTCTTGGCCGGTGACGCCGGTGATGATTGCGTGCTTCATCAATTTCTCAGTTCAATCAAAACGCCCCGCTTGGCGACAGGGGGGCGTGGAAAAGGAAGGATTCAGAGTTTACAACGCGCTGGGGCCGATTTCCCCGGTGCGAATCCGGATCGCCCGCTCCAGATCATAGATGAAAATCTTGCCGTCGCCGATCTTGCCGGTGTTAGCCGTGGAGCAGATAGCCTCCACCACCTTGTCCACCAGGCTATCGTCTACGGCGATTTCCAGTTTAACCTTCGGCAGAAAATCCACCACATACTCTGCACCGCGATACAGTTCGGTATGACCCTTCTGGCGTCCGAAGCCCTTGACCTCAGTGACCGTAATGCCCTGAACCCCGATCCCCGACAGCGCCTCACGCACATCGTCCAACTTAAACGGTTTAATGATTGCAGTAACCAGTTTCATCGATGCCCTCTGGCGTTTCGCCTGATTTAAAACCAAAACTCACATAGGGAATATAACCGAAATCGGTAGCGGATGCGCGAGGGGCGTGGTTGAAACCGCGCCCCCCATGCCCCTCCCTTACAGGTTATAACCACGCTCGTCGTGCAGGGCGATATCCAGACCCTCGGTCTCCTGATCGCCAGTGACCCGCAGACCGATGACCACATCCACGAGCTTCAGGATCACATAGCTCAGGACGGTGGTGTAAACGACCGTGAACAACACACCTTTGGTTTGTATCCATAACTGCGTAGCGATTGACACGCCTTCGGCCAAACCCTTGCCGCCCAGCGCGACATCGGCGCACAGCCCCGTCAGAATCGCGCCCAGGATACCGCCGACCGCATGGACGCCGAAGACGTCGAGTGAATCGTCATAACCCAGCGCTCGCTTGAGTTTGGTGGAAGCCAGGAAGCAAACCGCGCCGGAGGCCAGGCCGATCAGTAGCGCCCCCATCGGTCCCGCTGTCCCGGAGGCCGGGGTAATCGCCACCAAACCCGCGACCGCACCAGAGGCGATACCCAATACGCTCGGTTTGCCATGGGTGACCCACTCTGCGAACATCCAGGTCAGCGCCGCCATGGCCGTTGCAATCTGCGTGACCGCCATGGCCATGCCCGCATCGCCATTCGCCGCGACCGCACTGCCCGCGTTGAAACCAAACCAGCCGACCCACAGCATGGAAGCACCCATGATGGTGAAGTTGAGGTTATGCGGGGGCATGGCGGTGGTCGGATAACCCTTACGCTTACCTAGAACCAAACAGGCGACAAAGCCGGCGATACCCGCATTAATATGCACCACCGTACCGCCCGCGAAGTCCAGAACGCCCCAGTCCCACATCAGTGCGCCGTCGCCGCCCCAGACCATGTGCGCAATCGGCGCGTACACCACAGTGAACCAGATCGTCATGAACATTAACAACGCGGAAAACTTCATCCGTTCGGCAAAGGCCCCCACAATGAGCGCCGGGGTAATAATCGCAAAAGTCATCTGGAACGTCATGAATACGGTTTCGGGAATGGTCAGCGTCAGGCTGTCGCGGGCGATGCCGCTCAGAAATGCCTTATCGAAACCGCCGACAAACGTCGCCAGGTTAATGGCTTCCTTGGTCATGCCGGTCGTGTCAAACGCCATGCTATAGCCATAGATCGTCCACAGCACAGTCATCAATGCGGTAATAGCGAAGCACTGCATCATCACCGACAGCACGTTTTTGGCGCGCACCATGCCCGCGTAGAACAGCGACAGGCCGGGGATGGTCATGAACAGGACCAAAGCGGTCGACGTCAACATCCAGGCCGTATCGCCGGAATTCAGCGCCAGCGTCGGCGTCAGCGCCGCCAGCAGCGCTACCCAGCCGCTCTGTTTAACTACTTGCATCATTCGGGTCATGAGTGGAGTTCTCCAAGGTTAAAGTCGGTCATTGCGTTAACCGGGACAAGCGACCGGAAAAACCGGCGTTACAACGCTTCCGGTCCGGATTCGCCCGTGCGGATGCGCACGGCATTTTCCAGGTCATAAATAAAAATCTTGCCGTCGCCCACCTTGCCGG
>JAIFNF010000242.1 GCA_020047885.1 Gammaproteobacteria bacterium
CCGTAACCAACCGGCTACGTTGTGTAGAGGTTCAAGACTCACCTTGGGGCGCTTCCTCAACTCCAAGCTCTGAAAGTCCCGGTTGCAGACAAACGACCGGGTAAGCACGAAACGGATCGGGACGCGATGCCGGTACACAACAGGGGCGAGGGGAGCGAGCCGAAAGGCTCTGTTACCAGGCTCTTACGAGCGGACAGTCGGGAAAGACCGGCACTTAACGTCAACGGCTGACCGTGCGGGGCACGGTTTGCTATCCCTCCCCGGCCTGAAGGCCGGGGTCTCTCGCGGAAAATCTGATGAAAACACGCCATTTTCTTAGCTTGTTTGATCTAACGCCAGCCGAGTTGCAAGGTGTACTGCAACGCGCCCGCGAACTGAAAGCCCTCCGCCAGCGAGGGGAACATTATGCACCCTTTCCGGGCAAGGTACTGGGCATGATCTTCGAGAAGGCGTCGACTCGCACCCGGGTTTCCTTTGAAGCGGGCATTGCGCAACTGGGCGGCAGCGGAATTTTCCTGACCTCCGGGGATACCCAGATGGGTCGGGGTGAACCGATTGAGGACACCGCCCGGGTGCTGTCAAGCATGGTCGATGTCATCATGATTCGCACCTTCGCCCATGCGACCATCCAGCGGTTCGCTGATTCGTCCACGGTTCCGGTGATCAACGGCCTGACCGATTACAACCATCCTTGCCAGTTGCTGGCCGATTTGCAGACGTTCATTGAACAGTTCGGTGAGATTCGCGGGCGGACGGTGGCCTGGATCGGCGATGGCAACAATATGTGCAACAGTTATCTCGAAGCCGCCCTGCAGTGTGATTTCCAGTTGCGGATCGCGGTACCGCCGGGCTATGAACCCGACGAAAATTTGTTAAGACGAGCGACCACTCGTGTGATGTTGTTGCGTGATCCACGGGTTGCCGCCCGGGGCGCGGATTTGGTGACGACCGATGTCTGGGCCAGTATGGGCAAGGAAGCGCAACAGGATCGCCGGGAACGGGATTTCGCGGGTTATGAGGTCACTGCCGAAATTATGGCGCAAGCCAAGCCGGGGGCAATTTTTCTGCATTGTCTACCCGCGCATCGGGGCGAGGAGGTCAGCGCGGAGGTGATTGACGGGCCGCAAAGTCGGGTCTGGGATCAGGCCGAAAATCGCCTCCATGTCCAGAAGGCGCTGATGGAATTTCTACTGCGGGACGGTCAACGCTGAATGCTCGCCGTTGATAATGGTCAACCCAACGGGTTCCGGATCGCGATACAATCCCCGGCCCGTTTCCCGAACCCGTTTTAACCGCCCACCATGAAAGATTACGCGCTCATCCTGCTCGGAACCATCTTGGTCAATAACTATGTGCTAGTGAAATTTTTGGGCCTGTGCCCTTTTATGGGCGTATCCCGAAAACTGGAAACCGCCATGGGCATGGGTCTGGCGACCACTTTTGTCCTGACGCTGTCATCGATCAGCGCGTATTTGACCGACCATTACCTCCTGATCCCGCTGGGTCTGGAATATCTGCGCACTATTGCTTTTATTCTGGTCATTGCGGTCGTCGTGCAATTTACCGAAATGGTGGTTCATAAAACCAGTCCGCTGCTTTATCAAGCACTGGGTATCTACCTCCCGCTAATTACCACCAACTGTGCGGTGCTGGCGGCGGCGCTGCTTAATGTGCAGGCCCGGCATGATTTCATCGGTTCCGCACTCTACGGGTTCGGCGCTGCTATCGGGTTTTCCCTGGTGATGGTGCTGTTTGCCGCGATGCGTGAACGCCTGATCGTGGCGGATGTCCCGGTTCATTTTCGCGGTCCGGCGATTACCTTGATCACTGCTGGCCTGATGTCGCTGGCGTTTATGGGCTTTTCCGGTTTAGTGAGAGGTTAAAATCGACATGATGGAATCCCCCGCTTCTGATCAACCCACCCTTGCCGCTATTTTCAACGATGAGGCTATCCAACACGACTTGGCCTTGTTCAACCCAAGCGAACTGGACGCCTTGGAACAGGCGCTTTTTTATAAGAAAAACAAGCCGTATCTCATTTGCGCGGCCACTGATAAGGAGCGTCCGGCTAAACCCGAGGAAATCGTGCGCCAGTTGTGGATTCGCCGCCTGATGGGGAAATACGGCTACCACAAAGAGCGAATCGGGGTTGAACATGGCGTCCATTTTGGCCGCGAAGTGAAGCGGGCCGATGTGATGATTTTTGACGCCGACAAGCCCGATACAGCGTACATCATTGGCGAATTCAAAAAGGTCAAGCTCAAGGACGGTAAAGAACAGCTTAAATCCTACTGCCATGCGACCGGGGCACCGATTGCTTTCTGGTCTAACGGAGAGGCGGTATTTGTCTATCATCGCAAAGACCCCAACCATTTTATCGAACTGCCAGACATTCCATCGGCGCTGGAAACGATTGAGGAAATTCTCGGCCAACCTTGGACTCTGGAAACCCTCATTGAGAAGGAAAAAGCCCGTGGCCGGGGCAAGAGCCTCAAGGTCATTATTGAGGAGATGGAAGACGAAGTGCTGGCGAATGCTGGCGTAGACGTGTTTGAGGAAGCCTTCAAGCTGATCTATACCAAATTGTATGACGAATTATCGGTCTTCAACGGGCAGTATAAACACCTGCGCTTTCGCAATACCAATACCGAAGCCGACGTTAAAAACCGGATCATCAAGCTCTTTGAGGACGCTAAACAAAAGTGGGAAGGGGTTTTTACCCTGGATGACCGTATTAAGCTGACCGGTTCCCATTTGCAGGTCTGTGTCTCCTACTTGGAAGAGTACAAGCTGTTCAATTCCAACTTGGACGTGGTCGACGAAGCCTTCGAGCATCTTATCAACCAGAGTAGCAAGGGCGATAAAGGTCAGTATTTCACCCCGCGCTGGGTCATCGACATGTGCGTCAAGATGCTCAATCCGCAAGAGCATGAAACCATGATCGACACTGCCGCCGGGTCGTCGGGGTTCACGGTGCATACTATTTTCAAGGTGTGGCAGGACATTCTCGCTGATGAAGGCGTCGAAGCCAGTCATTTGTTTAGCTTGGAAAAAAAACCGCCCCGTTGCTATGACTATGTGCGGAACAAGATTTTTGCGATTGACTTTGACGAGAAGGCGGTGCGGGTAGCGCGGTGCCTGAACCTGATTGCCGGTGACGGGCAAACCAACGTGTTGCAATTGAATACGCTGGATTTCAAGCGCTGGGATCACACGATCAAGGAAGATGCCTGGAATGACACCTTTCTCGATGGCTGGAAGAAATTAAGGAAGCTGCTTAGAACTAAAGACGATTACCGGGAATTCAATTTTGATGTCCTGATGGCGAATCCGCCTTTTGCGGGAGATATTAAGCAGGGCGATATGCTGGCCCTGTATGAACTGGGGCGGAAAGAAAACGGCAAGGCGGAAAGTAAAGTTGGGCGGGATTTGCTGTTTATTGAACGCAACCTCGATTTTCTCCGCCCCGGCGGACGCATGGCGGTGGTATTGCCGCAAGGCCGCTTCAACAATTCCAGTGATCAACGAGTGCGGCGCTATATCGCTGAACGTTGCCGCATCTTGGGCGTGGTCGGGTTAGACGGCAATACCTTTAAACCGCATACCGGGACGAAAACCAGTGTGCTGCTCGTGCAGAAATGGAACGACGATCCAACCGTGGGGCCGCTCTGCCCGAAGGTGGATGACTACAACATCTTTTTCGCGACCCAACGGGTGCCAGCCAAGGATACGTCAGGGGAGAAGATTATCGCTACGGATGCTCAAGGCAGCCCGATGACTGATAGTCACGGACATTGGGTCGTTCAGCATGATCTGTTTAATGTGGATGGACTGACCCGCGACGGTATCGCGGAAGCTTTCATCGAGTTCGCCAAAAAAGAGGGCTTCAGTTTTTTTAAATTAGGCCCCTTCAATGAGTCCCGCTATCGGGAGTTGTTGGAGGGGCTGGAAGTTACAGAAATTCTGTTATCAGAATTAGAACGCACATTCCGTATCGACGCTGAATTTTTTCATAAGCATCATCTTGAATACTGGGCGCGAATTCAGAAAATTAGTCATCAATCTATAAACAACATTACTAAAATCTCTGATGGAAACCATTTTTCAATCAGCCAACACTTTCAACAAGAGGGAATATCTTATTATCGAGGACAAGATGTCGTAGGGCATTTTTTTATTGAGCAATCTTCACCGGTTTGCATCAACCAAAAAACCTTCACTGAAACTCACATGCACCGTTCCCACCTAAAAAAGGGGGATGTGCTACTTTCCATCGTCGGAACCATTGGTGAGTTAAGTCTTGTAACTTCTAACCGATCAGCAACATGTAGTTGTAAACTAGCTATTTTGCGGCCAAAGCAAATTTCGCCCGCTTATCTAGCCACATTTCTTGTTAGTGGTTATGGAAGAAGCCAGATTCAACGTTATACCCGTGGTGCTGTGCAAATGGGCTTTTTACTCGAAGATATGGATCAGGTTTATATACCGAGATTTCAGCCACAATTTGAAAACACTGTTTCAGCATTTGTTGAAAAAGCCCAGCAACAGCTTGATAACAGCAAGAAGATATACGAGCAAGCCCAAAACATCCTCCTTTCTGAACTCGGCCTACTCGATTGGCAGCCGCTGGAAGCACTGAGCTATGAGCGTAAAGCTAGTGAGGTGTTCCTTGCTGGACGGATGGATGCGGAGTATTTTCACCCAATATATGAAGACCTAATTAACACCATACAAAGAAAATCCGGAAAATTTCGACTCGTTCCACTAGGTGATTTATCGGAACCACTTAAATATGGATGCTCTGAAAAAATAGAATATGTTGATGAAGGGCGTATTTTTTTGCGAATAGCAGATCTGAAAAATAAGCGCTTTGACTGTAACTCAGTTCTGCATGTTCCAATAAATACACCTTTCAATGATTCTGATATAGTTCAAGAAAACGATGTTCTAATTTCTCGAAGTGGCACGTTAGGTATTGCGGTTCCTATTACATCTGAATTTTCAAATTCGGCTTATGGTAGCTATTTCATCCGTACTCGACCAAATATACAGATTATTCATCCTGAATTTTTAGTATTATTTTTGAACTCACTTGCGGGTCAATTGCAAGTCGAAGGAAAAACCACTGGTGGCGTCCAAACTAACCTCACAATACCAGCTATTGAGAGCTTATTAATTCCTCTTGG
Organism: Gammaproteobacteria bacterium; assembly: GCA_020047885.1. Next base: position 5,187 of record JAIFNF010000242.1, read on the forward strand.
CGAGATGTCATGGCAAACACAGTGCATAGAACACACTAGGTTTTCCCAAAAAGCCCGCCGCAATGCAAAAAATCTTCTCGAACGCGCCAAACGCGCCGTAGAAATTGCCATTGAAACCGACGAGGCGAATGCACTAGATTACCTAAATCAAATCAATGAGGTGGGCTATGACAGCATCTAGTAAAGCTATGCACCGCCTCTATCATAAACTTAGATCAGTGGGCTATATGAAACAGGCAGGTCTCAAGTAGGAGCTTGGTATGCGTTATATGGTCGTCATTGAACAAGGTCCAAGTAGCTTCGGTGCCTACGTCCCGGATCTCCCAGGCTGCGTAGCTGTGGCAGAGACCAGGCAAGATGTGTTGCTGCTCATCCAGGAAGCGGTTGAGTTTCATCTTGAGGGACTGCGGGAAGAAGGCGTGTTAGCTCCACTACCCCATTCATATAGTGAATTCGTGGAAATTCATGCCTGATCCGGTGCTCCGTCTGACCCTGCTACGCGGGACCGGTATTCGTTACAGCCATGATGAAGTACCCAATCACTTTGAAAAAACCGGAGAGGAATAATGGGTCTGATTATCGCAATGCTTGCGTTGAGTGCGCTGGCCGGCGCTTCCGGTCTGCTGCTGGGCTTTGCCGCCATCCGCTTCAAGGTCGAAGGCGATCCGATGGTCGAAAAAATCGACGCGATTCTGCCGCAAACCCAGTGTGGGCAATGCGGCTATCCGGGTTGCCGACCGTATGCCGAAGCGATTGCTGCCGGTGAGGCGGAAATCAATCTCTGTCCGCCCGGCGGCTCCAACGGAGTTGCGGCTCTGGCCGATCTGCTGGGCTGCGATCCCAAGCCACTGAATGCCGTGCATCGGGATAAACCAAAGTTGCTGGCGGTGATCGATGAGCAAAGCTGCATCGGTTGCACGCTGTGCCTGCAAGCGTGTCCGGTGGACGCGATTCTCGGCGCGGCCAAGCAGATGCATACGATCATCGCCCGCGAATGCACCGGTTGTGAGTTGTGCGTCGCGCCCTGTCCGGTCGATTGCATCCATCTCATCCCGATTGCCGAAACTATCGGTACCTGGAAATGGACCGCGCCCATCATTCCGATTAAAGCGGCTATCCCTGTTAAAGCCACGGCATGAACGCCTTCAAGCGCCTGTTTCCGTTCCATGGCGGGCTGAAAACCGTTCGCCACAAAGCTGAATCCAATCAGCAGCCGATTCAGCCGGGTGTTTTGCCCCGGCAACTGACTGTCCCCTTGCGCCAGCACATCGGCGCAATGGCTAAACCACGGGTTCAACCCGGCGACCGGGTGTTGAAGGGGCAGATGATCGGCCAGCCGGACGGCTACATTAGCGCCGCCGTCCATGCCCCCACGTCCGGGATCGTCGCCGCTGTCGAATCCCAGCACGTCCCGCATCCTTCCGGCCTGCCTGATCTGTGCGTCGTCATTGATAGCGACGGCGAGGAGCGCTGGATTGACCGGGAGCCGGTGGATTACCGTCGATTGCATTCCAGTGAATTGCGTAACGTTCTGCGCAACGCCGGGATCGTCGGACTGGGCGGTGCGGCGTTTCCCAGTGCGGTCAAGCTAAATCTGGGCGGCTATTGCGATCATCTGGAAACCCTGATACTCAACGGTGCGGAATGCGAGCCGTGGATCACCTGCGATGATCTGATCATGCGTGAGCGGGCGGCGGGCATCGTCGCCGGTATCCACGTCATGGCCTATTTGCTAGAGCCGCGTGACGTGCTGATCGGCATTGAAGACGACAAGCCAGAAGCCATTGCCGCTATGACCGAGGCGTGCGCCGGGACGGGTTATGAAGTCCGTCCGGTACCGACCTGCTACCCCAGTGGCGATGCCAGGCAGCTTACTAAGCTACTGATCAACAAGGAAGCACCGGTCAAGAAGCACTTAATCGACATTGGTGTGCAATGCTTCAACGTGGCTACGGCCTACACCGTGCATCGCGCTATCAATCATGGTGAGCCGGTGATTTCCCGCATCGTGACCGTGACCGGGCATGTTCAACAACCGGGCAATATCGAGGCGCTGTTGGGAACGCCGTTTGCGGAGCTGGTGGCGCAGTGCGGCGGTTATCGGGAGGGAGTGGAGCGGCTGATCATGGGTGGGCCGATGATGGGTTTCGCACTGCACAGCGACGAAGTGCCGATTACCAAGGCCGCGAACTGCATCTTGGCCGCCAGCGCGGCTGAACTCGCCCCGGAACAGCCGGTGATGCCCTGCATTCGCTGTGGGGCCTGCGTCGAGGTCTGTCCCGCCGACCTGTTGCCGCAGCAGTTGTACTGGCACGCCCGCGCCCGCGAGTTCGATAAGGCCGAAGATCACCATTTATTTAGTTGCATTGAATGTGGCTGTTGCAGCTACGTTTGTCCGAGCCACATCCCGCTGGTGCAGTATTACCGCTACGCCAAGAACGAACTCTGGGCGCGGGAGAAGGAGAAGGATAAGGCTGAATTGGCTCGGCGACGGCATCAGGCGCGGGTGGAACGGTTGGAGCGGGAGAAGCAGGAACGGGAGGCGAAATTAAGGCAGAAAGCGCCGGCTAAGGTGGCGAAGGCGCCGACAGTTCAAGGGGATGCTGATCCTGAACGGATGGGTTCTAGCAGTGGCGAAGCACGGGGGACTTGAGACAAGACACAAGATGAACCTACGAAACGATCTGTTATTGCGGAACCTGCCAGACGATAGGCAACGTCCTGGTTTGTTTAATTTACCTTGGGTTCATGTTGTAGAATTGACCGGCGATGAATTTGGCAGACATCTGAAAAAACCACAATGGGGTGCGGCAGCGGATGATTATTTGAAGACGTTGCAATGTGGTAGCGGATTAATCAACAGTGATACTGGATGGTTACTGAAAATTAACAAAACCGGGCGCAAAAAGATGGGAGATAACGCTGCGTTGACTTCTATTGAAATCAAAGCGGTGGCGGGCTTGGAGGCTTTAGTCAGGACTGCGATATTGGCTGAAACCCATGCGGACTATGCACATAAAAACCAGTTTGTCGCGCATATTCATCGGTTTTATGCAGCAATGCGTATGAACAAGGAACTTTATCGAGTTAAACTCACGGTCAAAGAGTATATCGACAAAGATGGAAAAAAGAATTTACCCGAATTGCGCGAAAAGCCTCGGCCTTCAGGCCGGGGATGAATAGCGCGGCGAACGAAGTTCGCCTTCCTTTTGGTTCGCATAG
>JAIFNF010000071.1 GCA_020047885.1 Gammaproteobacteria bacterium
CGTCTGGACTTGCTCCCACGCTGGAGCGTGGGAGCCAGATGGGGTATGGCTGAGTAGTTACGCAAAAGTTAAAAAATTACCGTTCCTTAGCGACTGACCAGCAGCAACCCTCGCGAGCGATGACTGGTGTCGTCAACGCTGCGAACCGCTGCGTGCAAATCCTTAACCGCCACCCACACCGGCGGGTATTTGTAGCGGGCGACATCCATCAGCAACACGCTATCCGAGGGTGCATGGTAAGCCGCCGCCGGTGACCAGTGGCCACCACCGACTTCATAAATCAGCTTGCGGTCGAAATTAACCAACAGCATTTGCGTTGGACTGTTGACGCCCTGTTTGAGCAACTCCCGAAATTGTTCCAGACTCAGGTCCGCGCCGAAATGACTCGCCACCGTAACCGGGAAGGCTTTCAGCGCCTCGGTCAGTTGCATCAGGGTCATGCCTTCTTTGGCAACGGTCGCGGGGTTAGCCACGGCAGGGTCAACCTTGGCAAAAAAGTCATCCTGGGTGAAAAAGGCGAAGTCCGGCCAGGCGCTGACCGAAGGCCGCGGGATGCCCAGAGCGTTCAGGACAATCACTGAACTGGCGACCGAACAATAAGCCTGGTTCTTCTGGGTCTCGAAAAAGATCGACAGCGGCCAGTAGGCTTGCTTGAATTCGCTGTCCAGCAACCGGGATTGGCCGGCAGGGCTGGTCAGCGCCGCCAACTCTGACGGCACCGGTAATTCGGCCCACAGCGGAGCAGCAGTCAGCAGACCGGCTAACAGGCCAGCTATGATTAGCGGATGAAACCGCTGGAAACGGGACGATGACCAGAGCGACATGGCGGTTTTCTCTATGGAGTTGATGAAGAATGCGGCGGCAACAGCGCTAACGGGATGCCTCCGCTATAGAATAGCGCGTCATCAGGATTTTTCCTCTAACCGAATGAAGGAATCAATATGACCCAACAACTCAGTTGGGAACAGCTCCAAACCATTGTGCAGGCGGAATCTCTCGAACAATTGTCCATGCAACAGTTGAGCGAATTGTTCCATGCCGAACAGCAGATGATTCCGTTTTTGCCGGATTCTGTTTGTCAGATCGATCCGCGTGATGGCGAATTGATTGTCTACAATTCAACTCGGGCGCGACGTCCCCATGACTCGGAAAATGTAATCATACCTTTGACTCCGGTGGAAAAACCATGCGTGATTTGCCAAGGCAAAACGACCGGTGTTATTGACGTGGCGCGATTAAGCCAAGGCGTAACGTTTATCAATAAAAATTTATTTCCAATTATCTATCCATTGCCGAATGTTCTGGATGAATGCCGTCAACAACCGCTCTATCCCGATCCGACGCACACCGGGCGGCAATCTTACGGCTTCCATTTTCTGCAATGGACTTCATCGCACCATGACCACGATTGGCATAACCTGTCCTCGGAAGATGGGTTGATTGTGTTGCAACGACTGGCGGCGCTTGAACAGAAATTATTGTATGAGTCGGAAGGATTGATGCCGCCATCTGAAACTCCACCGCCCCGAAAGCCGACACATGGCTTTGTTTCTATGATTAAAAATCATGGCAAACTCGCGGGAGGATCGCTGGCGCATGGTCATCAGCAAATCGGCTATAGCAATATTATGCCACGCTGTTTTTACAACAACTGGTGCTTTTTTCAACGGCATCAGATGTATTTTAGTGACTATCTATTGCGTGAAAATCCGATGGAGTTGACGATCCGTGATTATGGCAATGTTATCTTAATCGTACCTTATTTTATGCGGCGACCTTATGACATGCTGCTCCTGGTTAAAAACCCGGATCGTCAATATCTGCATGAATTAACGATTGACGAAATGGGCGAGGTTACCCAAGGCATTCAGGACGCGATTCGAGCCTTATTACAAATCATGCCGTTATTAGGGCGAGACCCGGCGTTTAATATGACGGTTAATAATGGGCCAGGGGCCGGTCTGTATCTGGAGTTTTTTGCACATACTCAGGAAATTGGCGGTTTTGAGCAACTCGGTCTTTGGGTCTGCCAGGAAAGCGCAGTGAATGCAGCAACTTATTTACGCGAGGTGGTCGCAAAAATGAATCCGGTTTTTGCTTAAAATGGATCTCACAGTAAAAGCCGAGTGTTGTAGCCCTGATTCTGCCAGCGCTTCATCAGGTGGCGCGCCCATTTCACTGAGATAACCGTCCAACAGCAACATTTTCCAGTGTGCGTCAAAATCGGCTCCAAAGGCGCTAAAATGACCAACAACCCTGATCATTCCTCTGGAGCCTGACTGATGCAAGCGATGCGTTTTAATTTCCGAACCCTGTGCCGCAACGCCGCTGAACGCGGCGGCCAAATGCAACAGCGGCTCTTGGAGGCGCTGGACGCCCGGCACAGCGTCAAAACCCTGCCTGAATTTGGCATCGAACGGGCGGCGCAACTGGCCGGCTGCACCGCCAATCATCTCCGCAATCTGGAGCAGCGTGGCGATCTGCCCAACCCCCGGCTGGTCGAAGCTGGCTCCACCCAGCGGCGCATCTACAACTACAACGAAGTCAACCAGATCCGCGAGTTGATCGGCAAGCGGCCAAGCCGACCCGCCGGGGCCGGTTGTGTGCGGGTGGTGTTCTCCAACCTCAAGGGCGGGGTGGCGAAAACGACCATGTCGCTACATTTCGCGCACTATCTGGCCCGCGAAGGCTACCGGGTGCTGCTGGTCGACGCCGATCCGCAGGCCACCGTCACCGGTGCGTTTGGCTTCATTCCCGATCTGGATCTGAACGAAGGCGATGACCTGTTTCCGGCCCTGACCGAAGCGCCGGATCGACTGGCCGCCGCGATCAAACCCACCCACTGGGAGAATCTCGATCTGATTCCGGCCCGGCTGGCGCTGCAATACGCCGACTGGAAACTGTCGCAGCCGGAGGAACGGCACAATGAGGCGTTGGGACCGCCGCCGGTCCGGTTACACCGGGCGCTGAAAACGGTCGAGGATCGCTACGACATCGTGGTGATGGACACCCCGCCGTCGCTGGGGATGCTGTCGCTGAATGCCATCGCCGCCGCCAACCTGATCCTGATGCCGATCGTGCCGCACATGTACGACATCTCCTCCAGCGTCCAGTATTTCCGCATTCTGGAGCAGTTATGCGCCCTGTATGAACGGGAGATCAACGTGCAGCGGCTCAGTATTCTATTGACCAAGGTGGATGCCGGCACCGAGACCCTCAATAACATCGCGGTGATCAATGGCGCTTATGGCGAATTGCTGCTCAGCAACCGGATGGGCCTGACCAAGGAATTGCAAAAGTCAGCCAGCGATCAGGTCAGTATTTATGAGATCGATCAGCCGCGCGGCTCCCGCGATACCTACAACCGGGCCATCATGATGCTCGATGGGGTCAATGGCGAAATTCTGCTGGCGGTGCGGCAGCTCTGGCAGCAGGAAATCCTCAGCGGGATCGAAGCTGCGGAAGCGGATCGGGCGAGGGTTCCGGCATGAGTCGCGGCAAAGCGTTAAAGAGTCTGGGCGACTGGATCGGCGCTGGCGGTCACAGTTTCGACGGCAGCCTGCTCAACAGCGCCAGCGAGGTCGCCACCGTCCAGCAGTTAAATGTGGATCAACTGGTGGCTGGCCGCTATCAGCCCCGGCAACGGATCGATGAAGCCTATCTGGCCGAACTGGCGCAGAGCATTCGCCAATTCGGGATCATCGAGCCGCTGGTGGTCCGACCCCTGGCCGAGGGTGGTTATGAGATTCTGGCCGGGCACATGCGCTGGCAGGCGGCGCAACAGGCGGGACTGACCCAGGTTCCGGCCATGGTCCGTGAAGCCGATGATCGCACTGCCGCCGCGATTGCCCTGGTCGAGAATCTGCTGCGCCGGGAGCTGAATCCTGTCGAGGAAGCGCGGGCCTTACAACGCTTGCGCGATGAATTTGGCCTGACTCAGGAGCAACTGGCCGAAACGCTGGGGATTTCGCAATCCGCGATCAGTCGGGCGCTGGGTTTGCTGAATCTTGATCCCATGGTGCAGGCGCATATTGAGGAAGGGCGGCTGGAGGCGGGTCATGGCAAAGTGCTGCTTGGGTTGGCGGGCGAGGCGCAAATCGCGTTGGCGGAACAGGCGATCAGCGCGGGCTGGACGGTGCGGGAACTGGAACGACGCCGGGCGGCGCTGACGGAACCTAAACCGGCATCAACCCCGACCCTTCGCGATCCGGATCTGGCGCGGTTGGAGGAGCGGTTGCGGGAGCGACTGGCTGCGCCGGTGCGGTTACGCTATGACGCGGGGCGGAGCCGGGGGAAAATCGAGATTGGTTTTAGCAGTCTGGACGAATGCGATGGAATTCTGGATCGGCTGGGGCTGCGGGAGACCCATTGAACCTGCGTTTTATGCCACGTGGCATAAAACGCACCTCCGGAAAAATAGGCCACATGGCATAAACGCACAACACCGGCCTGGAGGCGGCGATTACCCCGGACGATGACCCGCTGATCCGGATTGTCCCAACCCGGCTGCGAATGGCCGACAGCACCCAGCAGATTGTTGAGGTGACGGTGTACTACCGGGCGGAGTTGTGCAGGCGGCGATGGCGGGATTACCGGCGGTCTATAGCGTTCCTATCTGATTTGTGGAATCACCGCATTCAAACCACCCCGGCGCTACGCGCCACCCCTCCTTATCCAAGGAGGGGAAATTCCACAACCGAGATAGGATTGCTATAGTAGTTAAATCCTGGAAGATCATTTAGTGGCGGACAAACTCCAGTCCGGATTAAGTGAGGAGGTCGGTTATGAAGAGGATAAGTAGATACACAACCCTGCACACCTCGCACGGGTACACGCAATCCGTTTGATGCGGAAAATGATGTGTGTATCAAGCACTGGGTTCCAACCTATAATCCGGATCAAGAACCGATAGGTGTTAATCCAGCCGAGTTACCACCGCTTCCACATAATTAGCAGGCGCTAATCTGCCCATGCGCAAGCCCATTGCCGAATCATCCCCAATATCTTGGGAAATTAGCATCCCCTTGGTGACGAATCCATTGATCTTGCTTCATTTTACAGGGTTGTTTGGATCAGTCACCGGATTCTTCATCTTTCTGCTGGGCGGTTCCTTTGCTGTTCAAGGGAAATGGGAAATAGCCCGGCAAATATCGTTATTGGGGATGATTTTAGGAATTGGGCTTTATCTTTTTATCCTGCTGGTTATGGTGGTTTTCTATGGAAATCGGCAAGCACTGCGCTTTACTGTTTCTGATGAAGGGGTTGGCTATGAAACCGTGGATCAGCACATTGATCGATGGAATCGATCCTGGGTTCGACGTGTTTTACACGGACTGATGATGAGCAGTGGATCGTTGAAAATTCAACAGGAAGCCTGGCGGCTTCGCTGGAACGGAGCATTCCGTGCAGTTGTGCATCCTGCGCGGCGCTGTATTGTGTTACGCAATCGCTGGCGAACCCTGATGGTCGTTTATTGCACGCTAGAGAATTTTGCAGTCGTCAGGGTGCGCATTGACGCCGCGATGACCTTGCACCGGACCGCAGAGAGGGTGACTGGAAAATCGCCCTTATTCATCGCTGTATGGCGAACGGTGCTGGTGATCATTGCGAGTCTGCCTGTTTTTCAACTGGCGAAATTGATCGAAATAGATCCGCTTTTCCCAGTGCTTATTCTGGGTTTTGGTCTGGCGACAGTTTGGCTTGTGCCGCTGATGGCATGGCCGGTGCTGGCGTTAATTACCGGCATTTTAGGATACATACCAATTTACTTACTGCAAGCGACTCATGGAACGCTTTACGAATTTTCCAATCTGCAAGCGAATTCTTTTATTCACCGTGGCGCTTATCCGCGCTGGCAGTTATTAGATGGACAGGAGATTTTCTTGATAGTGCTGGGAGTGATTGGTATCGTCTATCTGATCTGGTTAGCAGCGGGTTTTCTGCGCGGACGTATGATGTCCCTGCTGATGTCGGATGCGGAGGATTCAGGATGGTGAAGCCCCGGCGTTTGCTGAACTTGATTGGCGGTTTTCTGCTGCTGGGATTTATTGGTTATACAGTGTGGCCGTTTCTGGCGGGTCCCAGGCAAATGAGCAGTTTTTGTAAAGCCTTGGCGGTTGGCTCCAGTCTGAATGAAATACAAGGCCAGGTCGCTCATCGTGGCTACCGGTTGCGGATTGATGAGAAAGGCACTGGGCCGATTGTCGATCCGCGCTCGATGGGGCGGTTTATTTGCCATGTTGAATTTGCTCAGGGCCGGTTAACCGCCGCCCGATACCTTCATAACGATTAGTGTCCTGACGCCATGAACAGCCTGTTGAAGCGCCTTATTCCAGCGCTCTGGTCAGTGTTTTTTTTCGCCAGTTTTCCGGTTGCTTCCGAACCCGCGACGCAGAGGATGACGGATGTTCCTCACATCACCCAGCTTCTCGCTTTGTCCGATGGCCGCGTGGTTGCAGTGACCCTGGAAAAGGCCGGCCTGTATCTCGCGACGTCCGAACGCAGGAAATTACAACGGCTGTTGCGCGCCCCAGAGGTCTACATTCATCAGGTCGCGCAGGATGCCAACGGTATTCTCTATCTTGCCACCAGCAATGGAATCTATCGGGCGGATCAGCCGGAGGGCGCTTGGGAACTGGTGGCCAAGGATGCGGCGGCTTGGCTGGCGTTCAGCGCCGATGGTGCGCAAAGTCGGGTCAAGCGGTGGGGTAAAGGACTGTTTGCCGCTGCATCGGCGCATTTGAGCATTGAGAAAGCGCAGGAAATCAAGACCATGCTTGTGCAACGAAAAGCCCTGAGAGAACAGGTGGAGCAACTGCGCCAGGAATTGCGTCGGAAGGATGGCGCGGCGCGCACTACGGAAAAATCGCCTGAGGAAACCAGTGCCTTGCTGGAGAAATTCGCGCAACTGCGAAAGCTTGAGAAACAAGCCGATAACTTGGAGGTGGAAGGCGGCTGGCGCAAGGTCAGCACCGGTTTGCCCAAAGCGCCGGCGCAAACCCTGGCGCTATTGCCTAACGGCGAGGAGTTTGCCGGTTTTTTCGGACGTGGCGTCTATCGGTCACGCAACGCTGGAGCCGATTGGGAAGCGGCATCGACCGGCTTGTTCAGCCCTTGGGTGTTGACGCTGGCCGCCAGTCTGCAAGGCGATCTTTATGCCGGCACGTTTGGTGCCGGGTTGTTCCGCTGGCGAGCCGATGCGGGTGAATGGACACCGGTGGATACGGTTTTTGCCGGTGCGGTGATTCAGGATCTGGCGTTTGGCGCGAACGGGCAGATTCTGGCCGGGAGCCGGGAGCGCGGCCTATTTCTGTCGCTGGATGGCGGAACAACCTGGCGACAACCGGGCGAGGCCTTGCCGGGAACGCATGTTCAAGGCGTGGCGGTCGGTTCCGATGGCTCGTTTTGGGTCAGTTTGTGGGGCCAGAGTGTGTATGTTTCGACCGATCAGGGCATCAGCTGGCGGCGACTGTCTTTTCCGCAGGCGACCCAAGTGACTGATCTGGTTTTTACGCCGGATGGCGTCGGCTATGCGGTGTTAGCCGGTTCAGCATTGTATTACTCCACCGATGGCGGCAAGCAATGGACGCCCCTGACGCCGCCGCCGTCCGCAACCCGCAACCTGCGACTAGGGGTGGCAGGCGACGGACGTTTGTTGCTCCACTGGCCGCAGGAGGGCCTGTGGGCGCTGGCCAGGCCGGACGCATCCTGGGAGCGGGATAGCGCCGGATTGCCGGGGGCGGGGATTTGGGATTTTGCAGTCACCCCTGCGGGGACAACGCTGGCGATTGTGCGGGACGGCGGCGGTTTGTATGAACGGTCTGCCAGCGGAAGATGGACGCCTTTGGCTCTGACGCTTCTGGAGAAATATCCACCATGGTCGGTCGAAGGCGTCTGGCGGCCAGTGGCTGATCTCGGCCCGTCATTATGGCGCGAACTGAGCTTGGATCGCTTGGATCTATTGCCGGATGGCCGATGTGTAGCGATTGGGTATTATGAGATTCTGCTTTCTGAAGACCACTGCGCGGTTTGGCGGCGTTACGGTTTTGCTCAGTCCTTTCATGGCTTTCTCAGCGCCACTGATGGGACGCTCTACACCAAACGGTCTATGGTGACGCTGGCCCAGCGCCGGGATAGTACGGAGTGGGATGCGCCGGTGACGCCACGGGATGCGTACCGTTTTTTCCGTCCAGCAGGTTCCGGGCGCTGGGCGGCGGCCAGGGAGAACGGCGGCGTGGATATCCTCTCAGGAGACGGCATATCGCTTCGGGTGACGCAGCGCGAGCTGGAGGGTGAAAAGGTGTTGTCTCTGGGAAAATGAATTGAAGGTGCTGGAAAAAGATCATCAGGAGTGGCGAACAGTAAATGTGGAATAGGCTGGAATTGGAAAGCAGGCGCTGCCTTTGCCCATCCGTTTTGGCTAAAAAAAGGAAAAATCATGAGGTTGACCATCCGATATATCATTGCTTCCTGCGGACTGGTCGCCGCCGCGCTGGCCTGGTGGTTTCCGGCGTCGGTGTTGATTCGCGGCGAGTGGGTAGATTGGGGGCGTGAGTACGAATTAGCAGCTACGTCAGCGCCGCTGACGGAATTTATCGCTAAAAGAACCGAGAGGCGCACCGTGCAGGGAGCCGATCCGACGTGGGCGCAGGTCTTTACCGCATTCGAGAACGATGTGAGGATGGGGGCGCCAAAACCGGCGCCGCGCTTCTTTAAGCCGGACGAAGCGCCGTTTGACCAACTTAAAACCAGATTTGATTATGTGGAATGGCGGGACGAGCGCGGTATCCATTATTTGGCGTATCAGCATGTTAAAGCCAAGGATTTTGCCGATCAGCCCATTCCCGGAGCGCTGCGGTTTCCACTGCGAATTGACTGGCCGGTATTGTTAGGCAGCGTGTTAGTCATCGGCTACTGGGGATTTTTTCGTCGTCAAAAGCTGACTCTGGTCGAGTCCAGTACGACGGCGCAGGTGATTCGTGGAGCAACGGTGCTGATCGTGATCACGGTGGGCATGATCATTGGGCCGATAGTCTGTCAGCAAATGGGTTCTCCTTTTAGTCTTTTTTCGATCATCGGTGGCGTGCTGTTGTTGATGAGCGCTGGTGTCGTGATCTGGAGCAACAAGCGTGAAATGACCCTGCTGCGTCAATTGGTTGAGGATCAACGCTATCTGGTGCATTTCAGCTATGGCGCTGACGAATGGCGGCGCTATGTGGAATGGAATTTTTCCGGGGAGATCGCCCGGAGCCAATCCATCTGGCTGCGTCTGTTGATCGTGAATCTAGTGGTTGGCGTTCTCTTTGTGGGAATAGAGCAGACTGAAAAAGCGCTGTGGATTATTGGTGGCGTATCAGGGTCGTTTATGCTTTTCGTGACCGTGCTGGCCGTCTTTTTCCCTGCTCAGGCCGTAGTCGTTCACTCCCCCGGCTGGGGCAGAGGAGCGAGGGGTAATCCAACCCGGCGGTCAGCGATAGCGCGTTCCAGAAAGCGCCAAGGGG
>JAIFNF010000236.1 GCA_020047885.1 Gammaproteobacteria bacterium
ATTAGCCACGGAAAAACACGGAAAAACACGGAAAATTCTTTCTTTTTCTGTGTCATTCTGTGTCATTCCGTGGCTAAAATTCTCACGTTTGGCTGGAGTGGGGATCAAGGCGGGTATGCTCTTTTCAGGAAATCGCCTTAGTAAGGATATTCAGTCCTCCCGGTCGGCGAGCAGGTCGTCCTCGTCGCTGAATTCGGCTTCCTCCTCGGCTTCTTCCTCGTCGCTCGGATCATCGCCGCCGACGCCATCAAACGGGCCAGACCAGTCTTCCGGGGCTTCGATAGCGTCCATCGGGAGTTCATACCAGGCATCCAGATCCAGTTCCTCGACTTCACCGTCGAAGTACTGGATTTCGATCGTTTGTGCATCCTCGTCGAGGGCAACGACTTCAAAATCATTGCCGGTTTCCTGGTTGCGATACCAGTTGCCAATGATGGGATCAACATCGCTCATCGCCGATCTCCTGCAGCAGGTGGGATAACTCTATGGGTTCACGGTTTCTATCAGCCATTTTGACTAATGACCCCAGAACAATTCAACCCACTACTGAGGAAATTTTGGATGCAGGACTTTCGCGGCGCCCGGCCCCCACGCCGGAACGTGGGAACCGGAGTTCGCCTACCTTAGCGCACTTCGACTGTCCGATGAGCGGGCAGGGGCGGAGCCGCGCCAACTGGGACCTTGGTTGCGGGAATGGGAATGACTTGACCGAGCGGGTTCCGAACGTGATGGTTGACTGCCCGACCGGGGCGCACGACTGGGCATCGCACCGCGATTGCGGCCATTGGGAATCGGCTCGGCCTTGATGCGCGGGTCCGGTTCAAAACCGGGCAGCGCGTCTTTGGGCAGCGCACGTTTGAGCACCTTCTCAATATCGGCCAGCAACTTGTTCTCATCCACGCAGACCAGCGAGACCGCCGCGCCTTCCGAACCGGCGCGACCGGTGCGGCCAATGCGATGGATATAGTCTTCTGGCACGTTGGGCAATTCAAAATTCACGACATGCGGCAGTTCCACAATATCCAGACCCCGAGCCGCGATGTCGGTCGCCACCAGGACGGGTAAGGTGCCACTTTTGAACTGCGCCAGGGCATGGGTTCGTGCTGACTGACTCTTGTTGCCATGAATCGCCAGCGACGCAATCCCGTCCCGGCTCAACTGCTCGGATAACCGGTTAGCGCCATGCTTGGTGCGGGTAAACACCAGCACCTGCCGCCAACCGTTCTCCTTGATCAGATGCGCCAGCAATTCACGCTTCCGTTCCCGATCCACCGGATATACCCGATGGCTGACCGCTTCCGCTGGGGCGTTGCGGCGAGCGACTTCAATCAAGGTGGGACGGTTCAACAAGCTGTCGGCCAGCGTCCGAATCTCGTCGGAGAAGGTCGCCGAGAACAACAGGTTCTGCCGTTGCCGGGGCAGCAGCGCCAGCACCTTCTTGATGTCGTGGATAAAGCCCATATCCAGCATCCGGTCCGCCTCATCCAGCACCAGCACCTCGACCCGCGACAGGTCTACCGTGCGCTGACCGGCGTGATCCAGCAGGCGGCCTGGCGTCGCGACCAGGATATCCACCCGATTGCGCAGTTGCTGGATTTGCGGCTGGATGCCGACGCCGCCGAAGATGACCATCGACTTCAATTTCACATATTTGCCGTATTCACGGACGCTTTCCTCCACCTGCGCGGCCAGTTCGCGGGTTGGGGTGAGAATCAGCGCGCGGATCGGCGCACGACCGCCGGTATTGGCGCTGCGGCCATCATTGGTAGCCAGGCGCTGTAGGAGGGGTAAGGTAAATCCAGCGGTTTTGCCGGTGCCGGTCTGTGCGCCAGCGAGTAAATCACCGCCCGACAGCACGGCAGGGATCGCCTGCTGCTGAATTGGGGTGGGCACGGTGTAGCCGCGTTCAGTCACTGCGCGAACGAGAGCATCGGACAGTCCAAGGGAAGCAAACGACATGAGACTCCAAAGATTTCAAGGCAACATCGGCCGGTCGCCGGAGGTCGGCGCCAGTCTTGGGCAGATGGATAAGAAGATTGACCAGAATGGGCGCGGCGGGAGACTGGAATAATGCCGCGGGAACGCAGACTAACAGAATTCCCCACATTAAGCTTGCGAAATCCGGGAATCGGTACGAGTTGACCGACCTGCGCTTGTTTGCCGTGGTCGGGATTGGATTGGAACGGGTGGTGTGGCAGGGGGTTGGCGTGTAGGGGATGGGGGAGCCGGCGTCTGGCCGGCTCCCGTGGAGCGGATTTACCAGCGGCCGGTCACCGGGACATTGCCCGGCAGACCGAAGCCGGTCTCAGGCTGGGCGGGGTTCTTTTCGACGCACTGGTCGATCGTACAGCCATCCCAGGCTTGGTTGCCATGGAGGTCGAAGTACCAGCTACCGTCGCGGTAGACGCCGATGCGGGTGACGCCGTCGCCGACCCAGTCACCGGCCACGGGCATATCGCCGGGCGCGCCGAAGGCGTTTTCCGCGCAGCCGTCGATTTCACAACCATCCCAGGCCTGGTTGCCATTCCGGTCGAAGTACCAACTGCCGTCCCGGAACACGCCGATGCGGGTCACGCCGTCGCCGACCCAGTCGCCGACGACCGGGCGGTCGCTGGCCTGGCCAAACTGACCGCAGCGGTCGAGGGCGCAATCGTCCCATTGGCCGTTGCCGTTGGCGTCGAGGTACCACGCGCCGTCCCGGAACACGCCGACGGTGGTGATCCCGGAGCCAGTCCAGTCGCCGGCGACCGGTTGGTCGTCGGCCAGGCCGAAGCCGTCGATACAGTGGTCCACGTCGCAGCCGTCCCACTGGCCGTTGCCGTTGCGATCCAGGAACCAGCCGACCGGGGCGGGTCGGAACACGCCGATCCGGTCACGGTCGTCGTCGGCCCAGGAACCCACGACCGGGCGGTCGCTGGCCAGGCCAAAGACGTGACAGGAATCCGTCGCGCAGCCGTCCCAGGTGCTGGTGCCATTGGCGTCGAGGAACCACCAGCCCTCGCCGCCGCGTTCGGCATCCCGTGGACGGAAGACGCCCATGGCGCTAAACGGCAACGCCGGTCACGGTCCGCGCCGCGGTCAGGGTGACCGGGCAGGTTAGTACGGTGCCAGTACAGGCGCCGGTCCAGCCCAGGAAGGTAGCCCGGGCCGCGGGGGTGGCGGTCAGCGTCACGCGAGTATCCTGCGGGTAGCTTTCGGTGCAGTCGGCTCTGCACTGGATGCCCGCCGGGGCGCTGGTCACCGTGCCGGCCCCGGTGACCACGACTGTCAGCGAATAAACCGATGTGGCCTGGAACGTCGCCTGAACCTCGCAGTCGGCGGTGATGACCGCCGTGGTGTAGGTCGTCCCGGAGAGCGTCCCGCCGCAGCCGCTGACCGCTGCCAGGGTGTACCCGGTATCAGCAGTGACCATGAAGATCGCCATCGCGCCATCAGCCACGGTTTGCGGCGTCGCGGGGTCAATCCCGCCGCCCATCCCTACCGTGGGTGTGACGGTGTAGATGCGGTCGCTGACGCCCATCTGGACGGTGAATGCCTGCTCGGTCAGGATATTTTCCAGACCCTGATCGACGACCTGGAGGGTGAAGGTGTAGGTTCCCGCTTGCGTTGGCGTGCCGCTGAGGGTGGCGGTTGGTTGGTCGGGACGGGCCGCGAGCAGTTCCAGACCGGGCGGGAGGCTGCCGGTGGCCATGCCCCAGGTGTAGGGACCAACGCCGTTCCCGGCGGTGAGGACGCCTTCATAGGCGACGCCGACCTGGCCGGTGGCAGGCAACGCGCCGGTCAGGACAAAGTTGGATACGGCGGGACCGGCCAGGTTAATAATCACCCCGTTAGCCGTCAGGTCATTATCGCCATAACCACCATCCTGGATCGTGTAGGTCACGATGTTGCCGGCGATCGTCGCTCCATCCAGCACATACCAGTCAGGTAAGTCATTCTGCGCGGTTTGCGCGTATTTCCGGGGTGTCGGCTGACCCCCGTCGGGTGGACGATATGTTGTCAAGACGCCGGTCGGCGGTGCCCCCTCCGACCCCGGCTCCTTGGACTCAGGAGGGTAGGCTATGGTCATTATCACGATGGTTCCCACCTCAACGCCCTCGACTTTGAGGTTCACCGCCCCGTAGGGGTCACCGTGGGGGTGGTCTGCTGGACCTGGAAGCTCGCCGTCACCGTACAATCCGCCATCACCGCCGCCGTGGTGTAGGTGGTTCCCGACAGGGTACCGCCGCAGGTGCCGCCCACCGTCCCGAGGTACCCGCTGTTCGGGGTGACCGTGAACGTGGTTGTACTGCCGTGATTGACCGTTTGACTCGTCGGGCTGATGCCGCCACCGGTTCCGGCAGTCGTGGTCACGGTGTAGCTTTGAATACTGGCGCTGCAACTGGCGGTCGTGCCGTTGCTGCTACCGCTGCAACTCCACAACCACGGGCCAGTACCACTGACGGCTGAGGGACTGCCTACAGCGCAGAGATCGGTTGTCGGGGCGTTGGTGAAGGTTCCATTATGGGCACTGCCGCAGGCGCCGTTGACCGGCGTGGAACCACCCCCGCCGCCACCGCCGCCTCCCGACGCCGCATTCGTCAGGCTGAAACGGCCGTTGCTGGCTCCGGTGGCACTGACTGTGACTGGATAACTACCCGCTGTGGAATTGGCCGTAGCCGTCACGCTGGCCGAACCGCTGGCAATCATAAACGGGCTACCGACCAGGACGGCGCTGGCCCCGCTGCCAGGGGCGGTGAAAGCAACTTTGCCGCCATTGACCTGTCCTGCGCCGGTCGCAGTGACGGTCACTGCCAGCGGATGGGCAAACGCGGTGCTGATCGTCGTGCTCTGGTTGTCGCCGCCGGTCTTGGTGAGGATGAAGCCTTGCGATTCATACGCGCCGATGTCGCAAGTCGCCCGGGTAACCCCGCGCTGATCGGTTGCCGGACACCCGCCATTGGTTCCGGCATTAATCGCCGGACTGCCCGGCAGCAGCGGGAAGGTCTGGGTCGAACCGGTGTAATTGCCTAATGCGCTGAGCAGCGGGTTGGTGTTGCTCAACGAACCGCTGGTTGAGCCGAAGCCGCACGTCGTGCCGTCGTCGAGATTGTTCCCGCCGGTGGTGATCGTGCCGGAACAGTTCCCGCCGGTGGTATTGCCCGCCAGCAGGGTGTTGGTCAGGGTTGCTGCGGTGCCTGCGCCATCGTTGTGAAGCCCGCCGCCGGTGGTGGCCGAGTTGCCGGAAAACGTAGTGTTGGTCAGGGTTGCGGTGCCTTCGCCATCGTTATAAAGCCCGCCGCCGATGGTGGCCGAGTTGCCGGAAAACGTAGTGTTGGTCAGGGTTGCTATGCCAGAGTTGAAAAGCCCGCCGCCCTCGACGGCCTAGTTGCCTGAGAACGTGGTATTGATCAGGGTTGCTATGCCAAAGTTGAAAAGCCCGCCGCCGATGCTGCCACTGCCATTGGCCACCGTGAGGTTTCGCAACGTAAAGTTGGCGGTATCGGTGATGACGCGGAACACCCGGAAACAGGTCGTACAACTGACGCCAGGGCCATTGACGGAGACGATATGCCCGGTTCCGTCAATCGTCAGATTCTTGTCAATCGCCAACTCGTCAGATGTGAGTTGCACGGCGAGATCGCTGGCAAAGGTAATCGTGCTGTTCGGGCAGGCATCGGCGATGATTTGCCGCAAGCTGCCCGCGCCGCTGTCAGCGGTGGTGGTGACCACCGTGGCCGGACAGGGCACGGTGATGTCCTGCGTGACCTGCGGGGCGGCGTTGTAGTTGCTGTTGCCGTCCTGATCAGCAGCAATGGTGCAGGTTCCCGCCGTCACGCCCGTGACCGTTACGCCATTGGTGCCGCTCACCGTGCAAACGCCGGTTGTGGTCGAGGTGAAGGTGACCGGATTGCCGGAGGCACCGCCAGTGGCGCTGGCGGTGGTGACGCCGCCCACGCTCAGGGTGGTGGGGTTGAAAGTGATCGCGCCAATCGTTTGATTGCCCTTGCCGACGGTGATGTCCTGCGTGACCTGCGGGGCGGCGTTGTAGTTGCTGTTGCCGTCCTGATTGGCGGCAATGGTGCAGGTTCCCACCGTCACGCCCGTGACCGTTACGCCGTTAGTGTCGCTCACCCTGCAAACACCGGTCGTGGTTGAGGTGAAGGTGACCGGATTGCCGGACGCGCCGCCAGTGGCGGAAACTGTCCCGGTTCCATCGACGACCACGCTGGGTGCGGTGCCGAAGCTGATGGTCTGCGCGGCCGGGGTCACCGTGAAGGTCTGTTGAACCTCTGGGGCGGCATTGTAGTTGTCGTCGCCCGCCTGGTTGGCATTGATGGTGCGAGTGCCGGCAGCCTGGAAGCTAACTTAGCTGTCGGTCAGCATGCAGATGGCGCTGCTGGCCGGGGCAATGGCGAAAATGACTGGGAGTCCGGAGGTGGCGGTGGCGGTGGGCGTATAGGCGGGGCCGTCCACCGTAGCGCTGGGGGCCGTGGAGGTGAAGCTGATGGTTTGCGCGGCCTTGAGGGTGAAGGTGGCAATAACTGTTTGATTAACCGCGGTGTTCACCGTGCATGGGTTGTCATTCTCGGATAGGCAACCCGTCCAGCTACTGAAGGTGGAGTTGGCGTCGGGGGTGGCAGTGAGGACAACCTGCCCCGCCGTGAGCATCTCATGGGCGAAACTGCCCTTGCAGTACTGGCCACAATCCACGCCGGGCAGGCTGCTGGCCACCGTGCCGCTACCCCCGCCCGCCTTGGTCACAGAAAGCAAAGCATACTGTCCGCCGCGCACCAACCGCACGGCGTTGCTGTTGCCCCTGTTGTTGGCCTGTTCGTCACCCTTGAGGAAGTAAACGACCAACGCGGCGTTGGCAAAGGGGGCAGACGGAGACGCCGACCAGAAATAAGCGTTGGGCGTATTGGGGAACACCGTGGCGTTGATCGCCGGATTAAAATTACGCCGTTCGACAATCGACGCCAGTTCTTTCTGATTGGGCAGCCGCCAGTCGCTGAAAGTGGCGAAGGTTCCGAGCGTCGGCCCTCGTTCTAGAGCCAGCGACCAAGTGTAGGTGTCAGCCACACCGGCATTGTCCACGCAAGTGCTTCCATTCCAATCCCAGCCCTCGTGGCAGCGCTTCCAGGTCAGGCCAGTTTTTTTGTGGTAGGCGGTGCCATTGACATCGTCCAGGGTGAAATCACTGGTGGGCGTGGTCGCCAGTACCGCCGGGTTTTCATCCGCCCACACCGTGGCCGCGGGCCAGGCCAGCAACACCAGCGCCCAGCCAAGAACCAGGCAGCGAAGAAGCAGTGTCTTCATGAAGAGGATTCCTGTGGAGTCGAAGAAGAGCGACCTCGGCCAGACGACAGGGATGTCCGGCCGGAGGGCGAGAAGAGGATTCGGGGAGGCGCTGGTCGCCAGATCAGCCGCAGCACCCGTCGCTTGAGACCGCCGCGCAGGTCGCCTTCCTCGGCGATGAAGCGGTGGGCGATGCCCAGGCGGCGCAGTTGCCGACGCAAGCCAGCCAAGGCGTTCAGCGGCAAGCGAAACACTTGGGCAAAACCCGGTCGGGCAGCGGGTTTGGCGCGGGGGCGCAGGGCGCACAACCGCACGGCGTTGTTGTTGCCCTTGTTGTTGCCCTTGTTGTTGGCGTTGTCGTTACCATTGTTGAAGTTCACGTTCCACGCGTTGTCAGCATTGGGGGCATACGGAGACGCCGACCCTGCCGACCGGATGGCCCACGCACTTGGGCGGACGAACGTCCCACCGGAGTCCCAGCCCGATGGTAGGAACCCCTGCATCGTTTTCCCCGAAATCGGGGGGCGTGGGGGCACAGTGATCTCGGCACGCGCCATCCCCGCAACATTAACTTTGCGGTGACGACTGCTGACCGGCCCGCCGCTGCCACCCGCCGCTCTGTCGACCCAGGGCGACCGCCCGTTCGGCGATCACCTGAAATTCGCTGAAACTGGCAAACGCTCAGATCTCCTTACCCCATTGCACGATCAGCTTGAGATCGTCCACCGCCAGAACCAGCCGTTCGATCTGCTGCGCCCGGTCATCACGGGCATGGCAGGCGCGCAGGATCAAGCGGCACACCCCCATCGCCTGATGGCGCAAATCGCTGCCCAAGGTGTATTTGTGGTAACGCGGAAAGCGGCGCACTGCTTCTTCGACCAGCCGTAACCAGGCGAGTCGCGTCACGCCACAGGGTCTGTTGATTGAGACCGGAACCTTTTCCAGAAGAGGTCGCCATTCAGCAAATTTCCTTAAAGCCAAAGTTCAAAATCACTG
>JAIFNF010000271.1 GCA_020047885.1 Gammaproteobacteria bacterium
TGGCCGAGGTCGCAAGACTCCGGTGAAACCGGCCTCGGTGAAGCAGGAAATCAGCCACGGAATAAAATGTCATGGTTGATGCAACGGTGATTCAAGGCGTTGGCTATCGGTACTGTAAAGTCATTCAACGTGCGGATGGTTATGGCTATTCGCAACTCGGCACATTCCAAAAAGAAGCCGAACTTCGTTCGGCCCGCTATCCCTCCCCGGCCTAACTCGTGCTGAGCGCAGCCGAAGCAAGGCCGGGGTATCTCGCAGACAATCTGATGACGACCCGGAGGCATCCCATGGCTCATTTATTCAAACGCATCAGCGACGTATTGACCGCCAATCTCAACGATCTGGTGGATCGTGTTGAAGACCCGGAGCGAATGATCAAGCAGCTCATCCGCGAGATGGAGGAGAACGTCAACAGCGCCCGCGAAGGGGTGATCGATGCGCTGGCCAGCGAGAAGCAGTTGGCGAAAGAACTGGATCATCAGCGTCGGCAATCGGAAGAATGGTACAACCGGGCGCGACGGGCGATGGAAAACAGCAATGAAACTCTGGCGCGGGAAGCGTTGTTGCGCAAGAAGGAACACGACGATCTGGCGAGCCATCTGCAAGGATCCTGGCAATCCGCCAAGCGCACCAGTGAGCAGCTTAAAGCGCAATTGCGGGCGCTGGAGGGGAAACTGGAAGAGGCACGGCTGAAGAAAGGGAGTCTGGTGGCCCGGCAACGGGCGGCGCAGGCTCGCGAGCAGATGGATCGAGTGACCGACCGGTTTCAAACCGGCCTTGATCTGAATAGCTCCTTCGACCGGATGGCGGGCAAGGTGGATGAAATGGAGGCGCGGATGGAAGCGCGAGCCGAGTTGTATGGCGACTATAGCCAGGCTGAACGGGAGTTTATGAAAATGGAAATTGACACCGAGGTCGAGTCAGAACTGGCGATTCTCCGGCGGGAAGTCGAAAAGACGCAAGGCTAACAAGGCTCTCCCGCGACTTGGATGGGGGTGGATGATGGACTGGACGATACTGATTGTGCTGGCCGGGTTATGGCTGGTTTCGCCGGTGGTTTTATTGATCGCGTTGGTGGTCTCGCGCCATCAACTCGCCGAGGCGCGGCAACAGGCGGCTCAGTGGGAGCGCTTGGCGCGGTCGCGGGATGAATCGTCGGAAACACGGCAGGAAGCGCCGATCTGGGAATCAACCTGGCCATCACACCTTCCAGCGCCAAAGCCTTCACCGCCCAGTCCAGCAACCCTTACCCCCCTCACTCTAACCCTCTCACCCTTGGCAGGGGGAGAGGGGAGTGAACCTTTATCTTTTGCGAAGGTTCCCTCTCCACAGGCGGCGGAGGGCTGGGAGGCGAGACTGGACGCTGACTGGCGTCCTGCCGAACCGGGGCCCCTAGAACACGCTTTACGGGTCATGTCTGGCTGGCCAAAGTTGATTGCGCCATTTCTGGCGCAGAACATCGGCTGGTTTGTCGGCGGCTTTTGCTTTGTCGCCGGGGCGCTGTTCCTGGTTGCCAATACTGCCGGTTTCGCCAACGCCCTAGTGGTTTGGGGCAGTCTGGTTAGCGCCACGGCCTTTTTGATCTGGGCGGGCTATCAATTTCGCCGGAAACGACCGGAATTAGTAGCGGTTAGTGGGGTGTTGTTGACGCTGGGATTATTGCTAGGATCACTAGACTTGGCGGTGGCCGTCCGGTTGTTCGACGCCAGCGGTAGTCAAATTCTGTTATTGGCGATGAGCAGCCTGCTGGCAACAGTCACACTGGCGGCTTTTGCCTGGACGGCTCGGCTCACTAGCGCCTTGGTTGACCGAGCCTTGTCGGGACGTTATGCCGGATTGTTGACCGCATTGGCGGGCCTGCAACTGGCGGCACCCCTGGCGAACTTGTGGCCCGACTGGCAGGCGCTGGCCGCATTACACCTTATTA
The DNA here is from genome assembly GCA_020047885.1 of Gammaproteobacteria bacterium. The sequence goes on from JAIFNF010000271.1 coordinate 1,928, forward strand.
TGCTGATTCTACTCGGTGTCGGTCTGCGCCGTTTTACCGGCGAGTGGTTGCGGCAAATCTTTGTCGATCAGCGCCGGACCGGCTATTTCGCTGCCGGGATGCTGGTTTACGCCAGCGCCGTGTCCTTCGTGCATCTGATCTGGATTTGGCCAACGTCGCTGCCGGTTGGTTATGCCGGACCGTTTCTGATGGCGCTGTGTCTGTTGCTATTCCCGGTGGACGCCGCGCTCAAGGAGTGGATTCACCAGTATGCGGCGCTCTCCCGATTTAGCTTTGCTCTGTATGGGCTGTCGATTATCGCAGTCGTTATGGCGGTTCCGAACACGCCAACGGCGCTGTTGACGCTGATGCTGGGCGCGGGGCTGTATGGCTGGATGACCTGGCGGTATTTGACCCTCCCGCCCCTGTATCTGTTGTTCGGCTGCGTCGCCGGATTGTACGGGTATGGGGTGCTGCAATGGCTGCCGCCCGCGGGGCATTTGTTGGCGAGCGCTCCCGGTTTGCTGACGTTGTTGGCGCTCAGTCGCTGGGCCGTTCCCCGGTCGCCCGCCATTGCCCGGCAATGTTTGCTGACCTTTGGAATGCTGCTACTCGGCTTGACCAGTTGGAGCCTGTTCTGGAGTGTGCCGGGAATCGTCGGCTTTGCCACAGCGGTGACGGCGGCGATCCTGGGTTATGGCGCGATGCGCTGGATCGTCGCCTTACCGGACGCTGATCCCCGCTGGAGTATTTGGGCGGAGAGTTGGGTGGTAGCGCTGGCGGCGGTCGCGGTCGCCTATGCGCCGGGGTGGACGCCGCTGGGTTGGGCTATGCAAACCGCGTTTGGCTGGCTGGCGCTGGCGGCGGTGTGGAGTGGGCTGGGGCTACATGACCGCCGGCGGGAGACGGTATGGGTGACCGGTGCGTTAGCCATGATGGTCGGAGCGCTGGCGCTGGCCGGGTCAAGTCAATGGCCGTTGTGGTTCGGTCAGTGGGAATTGATCGCGCTGTTGGGGCTGGCTGGGGCGTTGCTGTTGTGGCTAAGTTTGGGGCTGCGTCGTCAATCACTGTTTTATGGCGTTCTAGTCGTTGCCGCTGCGCTGGGGGTGCTGGTTAAGCAGGGCTATTTCCCTGGTCCGGGTCTGGGACTGGCGGAGTTTAGTGGGGTGATGGCGCTGTGGGCGTTTTTGTGGTGGGTCGAACCACCCCGGCGCTTCGCGCCACCCCTCCTTATCCAAGGAGGGGAATCCATCGCCGAAGTGGTGCGCGTTCCGCTGGAACAGGCAATGGCGTTGTTGTGGACGGTGGGTTTGGTGCGGTTGGGTGCGCGGTTGCTGGAGGGGAATCCGTCGCTGATGTGGCCGTGGTCGGCGGGATTAGCCGTAATGAGTGGGGTGTTGCTGATCGGCTATTTTCATCAATTCCGCTGGGTGGCGTTGCCGATGCTGTTGGGTCTGGCGGGACTGTTGGTTGAATTGGTGCACTGGGGATGGCCGCTGCCCTGGCTGGGCGCTGCTGCCGGGCTGTATGCACTGCTAGTCTGGCGACTGGGCGTGATGGCGCTGGAACTGCCGCTGACCGGATTGTTGGCGCGGGCGCTGCGTTTCACCGTGCCCGGCGGTTCCGGCGGTCGTCGGCAAGTCGAGGACAGTCTGCATGGGTGTGCGCTGTTGATCGCGGTCTGTCCGGTCGCGGTCAGTCCGACGCTCGATCTACTGGGTCAGCCCGCACCGGTATTGTGGCCGATGCTCGGTACCAGTTTGCTGGTGTTTGTCCTGACCGGTTGGCGCTATCGAACCGAAATTCATGCCTGGCTGATGTTAGTAACGCTGACGCTAGGTATTTGGTTGACCGGGTTCTGGCTGCAACCGGATAGTGGGTTCATTTTCAATCCGGTGGTCAATGCGGTTTGGAGTCTGAGCATGGCGTTCGCGGCGGCGGTTTTGGAAGCGGAACGGGCGGCGATGCTGGCCTGGTGGCGCAGACCGTTGTGGATGATCGGCGGCTTGCTGTATGGATTAGCGCTGGTCGGTGTCTGGTTCACTATCGACGGATTGTCACCGGCCGTCGCGCTGACCGGACTGGCGCTGTATCTGGTGTTGCTGTTGCGGCATAGCGCCCGACCGGGTATTGCCGGGTTGGCATTAGCGGCGCTGATCGCCAGTAGCTTGTTGATAGTGGCGGATCATTTGAACCTACCGCTGGTCTGGTTACCGTTGACCCTGGTGCTATGGCATGGGGCGTTACTGGCCATCTGGCGTTACTACGGCTCACGGAGTCCCAACGTTTGGCAACCAGCGCTGGTGTGGTGGTTGACGCTACTACCTGCTGCGAGCGTGGGGCTGTTATTCCTGATGCCTGATGCGGATGGCGCGATGTGGAGTTTGACGTTGCTGACGCTGGCGGTAACCACGGGACTGTTTGGCGACTGGCAGGATGCAATGTTCTGGCGGAAGGCGGGATTGTGGCTGGCGCTGGCGGGCGGTTACACGCTCTGGCAGTGGAACGCGCCACTGACCTGGGAGGCTTCAATGGCTCTGGCACCCTGGTACGCCCTGCAAAGTGGGTTGTCGCTATTGGCGTTCACGTTCATCAAACAGCGGTTGACCCGTTGGCTGGATGCTCAGGATGTGCCGACGCATGGGGAACATAGCCAACGCGGGATGGCGCTGGAACAGGCGATGCGCGAGACGACACCCTGGTTGTGGCTGGCGACGCTGGTGTTTATCGGGCTGCATATCGGCGCGGTACTGGCGGCGCTGGTCGGCTGGAATGACTGGCCGCTCTGGTATTTCGGCATGACTCTGGATGCGCTGGCCGCCAGTGCCACGTTGGCATTGTTGACTGGCTGGACCGCGGTGCAAGCCTGGCGACGCCCGCAGGAACCGCACCGGATTTATGTCGTGATGCTGCTGATGGGCGTGTTGGCCGGTTATGCCCGGTTGGCGATGTGGGGACCGCTGCCGTTGACGCCCTGGGATACGACGGGGTTCATGGCGACGGCGTTCGCCATGTTCCTGCTGCATCAATTCACGGGTGCGTCGCCCTGGTATCGGCTGGCGGTGCTGTTCCCATTGCTGGCACTGGCGACGGCACCCTGGCAACTGGCCTCGCCGTGGCTGGGGGGGACGTTGCTGACGGCGGGCGTGTTGTATCTGTCGCTGGCTGGGACGATGCGTAATCCGCTGCCGCTGTATCTGGGGGTGTTGGCGTTGAACGGTGCGGTGTATCTATGGGCACCACTCTGGGCCGGGCGTTATGGACTGTGGCAGTTCTATCTAATTCCGGGCGCGGCATCGGTGCTGGTATTGCTGCATCTGCATCGGCGGGAATTGCGGCCTTCGGTGTTGAACGGGGGACGGTTGGCGGCGCTCAGCGTGTTGTACGCGGGCGCGGGGCTGGATGTGTTCCTGCGACCGGAATTATGGGTATTTGTGCTGGCGCTGGGGTTGGCGCTGGCCGGAATAGTGGTCGGCATCGCCTTGCGGATTCGCGCCTTTCTTTATGCCGGAGTCGCGTTCCTGGTGCTAAATGTTGCGGGACAACTCTTGCAGTTCTATCCCGAACAGGGATTTGGCCGGGCGCTGATTCTGATTGGGCTGGGCGCAACGATTACCGGGGGGATGGTGCTGTTTAATCTGAAACGCGAGGCGATTTTGCAGCGGATTCGGATGATGCGGGCAGATTTGGCGGCGTGGGAATAGGGCGGCATTGGGTTGCCAAAAAGACGACAACCCAAATTAAATAGTTATTTATCAATAACATACCGTCCAGGCGCGGGTTCCATGGCGGGATAGTCGACATTGCCTATCGGCGGCGGCGATCCCAGCGGTCCACACCGCTCACCGAGCCAGTGGGTCCAGTCATCCCACCAGGAACCCGGTACTTTCTCAATCGACTCCCGCCAGGCTTCTGGATCGTGGCTGCCGGTGGCATCCCCCACCCAGTAACGCCGTTTGGGCGGAGTCACGGGCGGATTGATGATGCCCAGAATGTGCCCGGAAGTCGCCAGTACATAGCGAGCGGATCCGCCGGTCAGTCCGCAAAGCCGGAAAGTTTGCTTCCACGGCGCAATGTGATCCTGTTCGGCACCGACCGCATAGAGCGGTTGCGTAATCGCGCCCAGATCGAGTTTACGCCCGCCGATCTCCAGCCCCCCAGGTTGCATCAACTTGTTGTTCAGATACAGTTCCCGCAGGTAAAACTCATGCATGGCGGCGGGCATCCGCGTGGTATCGCAATTCCAGAACAGCACATCGCTGGCCGGTAACTCCTCGCCATACAGATAGCTGTGAATGACGTAGTGCCAGATCAGGCTGTTGGGGCGCAACAGACGAAATGCGCCAGACATATCCGCGCCATCCAGATAGCCGACTTTGGCCATCCGTTCGCGCAGGAAGTCGAAACTGGCTTCATTGAGAAACACGCCAATCTCGCCGGGGTCGCTGAAATCGACCAGTGTGGTAAACGTCGTCCAGTGGGCAATAGGATTGGTAGCGCGGTCGGCGGCATCAGCGTTCAGCCAGGCCAGCAGCATGGCGACCGCCGTACCGCCCAGACAGTAGCCGGTGGCGTGAACCTGCGGGACGCCGCAAATGGCACGGGCGGCTTCCAGCGCCGGACGGACGCCTTTGAGCAAGTAATCATCCAGCGTTGTCGCCCGGGCTTCGGCACCAGGGTTCTTCCAACTGGTGATGAAGACGGTGAAGCCCTGCCCCACCAGATAGCGCACCAGACTGTTACGTGGACTCAAGTCCATGATGTAGAACTTGTTAATCCACGGCGCGACCAGCACGACCGGGATCGCGTGAACCTGCGGGGTGGTCGGTGCGTACTGGATCAGTTCGAGTAATTCGTTGCGAAACACCACCTGACCGGGCGTGGTCGCCAGATCGCGGCCGACCTGGAAGGCGTCCGGCTCCACCATCCGCACGTCTTTCAGCGCCACATCCCGCAGCCAGTTTTGAAATCCCCAGCGAATGCTGAACCCTTCACTAGCGATAGCCCGGCGCAATGCTTCGGGATTGGTCCAGAAATAATTGGTCGGTGCCACTGCGTCCAGCCATTGCCGAGTCCAGAACGCCGCCCGGTGGCGCTGTTTGGGATCAATATTTTCCGTCGCGTAAATTGTATCTTCCAGCCAGTGGCTGTAGAGCAGATACATTTCCTTGAGGTCATCAAACCAGGGTTGATCGGTCCAGATCGGGTCTTGGAAACGTTCATCATAGCGGGCGGCCGCCAGCGCCGGTTCGCTGGGAATGCCCAAGCTGGCTCGGGCAAAGCGGTCGTGAACCCGTGAGGTATCGAGCAGGAGTTGTTGTAGACGAGTCGCCAACCGTTCGGGTTGTCCGAACCAGGCTTGTTGTACTGCCCAACTGGAACCGGCAATGTCGAACGGATCAAACGGCGATCCGGCAGGGGAGGGAGAGGTCGTAGCGAGAGGCGACGGAGCGTTCATGATTGATTCTCCTTTGCCGCGTCGGCCGCAGGGTCGCAGGCGGCGGAAATTTCCACGGAACAGTCTGATTATAACCCTCTGGGTCAAGGAGCGATGCCCTTTGTCCTGAATTATTCAGGACAAGGAACAACGCTCGTTTAAGCGATTACAGCGAAAGCAGAATCAGTTGATCAGCACGAAATCGGCACCGCAATACGGACATTTAGCCTTGCCGGTGGCTTCGATGGGCAGATAGACCTTAGGATGGGAATTCCACACCATCATATCCGGCAACGGGCAGGACACCGGCAAATCAGCGCGGCTGACTTCGTAGGTTTTTTGCGTGTTGGGCATGACCTGGTTGGAAACAGCGGCAGCGACGGCAGCCATGGGATCATTCTCCTGATTTTTTGGTCATCGGGGGTCGGGGTTCGGGCTACGCCAGGGTCAGCCACTCGGGATAGGCATCGCGGCGGCCATGCACCTGATCGAAATACAGCGCCTGCAATTGCTGCGTGATCGGCCCGCGCCGCCCCTGGCCAATCGCCCGGCCATCGACTTCGCGAATCGGCGTCACCTCGGCAGCCGTGCCAGTGAAAAAGGCTTCATCGGCAATATAGACCTCGTCGCGGGTGATGCGCTTTTCCTTGACCGTCATGCCGAGATCCGCCGCGAACCGCATGATCGTGTCGCGGGTAATGCCTTCCAGCGCCGCGGTCAGGTCGGGGGTATAAATAATCCCGTCGCGGATGATAAAGATGTTCTCGCCGCTACCTTCCGCGACATAACCCTCGGTATCCAGCAACATCGCCTCGTCATAGCCATCGCGCACCGCATCCGACAGCGCCAGCATGGAATTGACGTAATTGCCGTTCGCCTTGGCTTTGCACATGGAAACATTGA
>JAIFNF010000266.1 GCA_020047885.1 Gammaproteobacteria bacterium
AAACAAATTTTATTTTAAAAAACAAAAACTTAATTTTTTTTGCCTTTTCGGCAAATTAGAACAATTTTCGACTACCAGGAAAAGCTGAACAACCACAAGCAGGTCTTACTAATCAGGCTTAAAGAAAATAAATTTTTTATAAATATTAGTTAGTTAATAATTTGTATTAAACAGATTGCAACCTAATGAAATTTATAACTAAGTATATGAAAAAATAATAAATTTCACACAGAGAAAAGTACGAATCCTACAAAGACCCGGCTGGTCCGGGCATCCAGCGAAGGGCCGGAACGGTGAAAAACCAGGAAATGCCGGGTCAGTCGAGGGATGGGAGTACAATGTGAATAAAAAGGTAAAATCATTGTGCAGCGTCCTCAACCCACATTATTCAGGGGGAGGAACGTACCAAACAGCTATGTAACCCACTGATTGTTGAGGAGTAGGACGATGGGCAATCGACTTTCCAAAATCTATACCCGGACCGGCGACCAGGGGACGACCGGATTAGGCAGTGGCGAACGCGTCGCCAAGGACTGCCCGCGGATTGAAGCCATTGGGGCGGTAGACGAGTTGAACTGTGCGGTAGGTCGGGTGCTGACGCATGACCTGCGCAACGAGGTTTCCGCGTGTCTGGCCGAGGTTCAGCATCGCCTGTTCGATTTGGGGGGGGAACTGAGCATCCCCGGCTATGAGTCGATCAAGGCCGAAGACATCGTCGCGCTGGAAGCCGCGTTGAATACTTTCAATGAGCAACTGCCGCCGCTCAAAGAATTCATCCTGCCCGGAGGCAGTCGGGGTGCCGCCGACTGCCATAGTGCCCGGGCCATTTGCCGACGCGCCGAACGGCGCGTGATCTCACTGGCGAGGGAAGAGACGGTCAACGAACCGGCGCAGGTTTACCTGAACCGACTGTCCGACCTGTTATTTGTCCTGTGTCGGGTCATCGCTCGTGATGAGGGCGGTATTGAGGTGTTATGGCGTAATCCGGGCCGAACCTGAGATCCCACAAAACTCTCCCCGGAGCCGCGCCCTATGAGTATTGCCGTTATCGCTGAAAAGCCTTCGGTCGCCCGCGATATTGCCAAAGTGCTAGGCGCAGGCCAGCGCGGTCTGGGATATCTGCACGGCAACGGCTATGTGGTGACCTGGGCGATTGGCCATCTGGTGCGGTTGGCCGAACCCCATGAGATTGAACCGGAGTGGAAGAAATGGCGGCGGGAGGCGCTGCCGATGTTGCCGCAGCACTGGCCGTTGCAGGTCAGCGATAGCACCCGCGAGCAATTCGAGATCGTTCGGCGCATTCTCAACGACGAGGCCATTCAACAAATCGTCTGTGCGACCGACGCTGGCCGTGAGGGCGAACTGATTTTCCGCTATCTCTACGAAGCCGCTGGCTGTCATAAGCCCTTCAGCCGTCTGTGGATTTCCTCGCTGACCCCGGACGCGATCCGTCAAGGTTTCCAGAAACTGCGCAACGGCCATGACTTTGACCCATTGGCCGCCGCCGCCCGGGGCCGCAGTCAAGCCGACTGGCTGGTGGGCATGAACCTGTCGCGGGCGTATACCCTGGCCTGCGGCGTATTCGGCGAGGAAGTGCTGTCTGTGGGGCGGGTGCAGACCCCGACGCTGGCGATGGTGGTGGAGCGTGATTTGGCCATTCGCGCCTTCGTTCCCGAGGATTATCAGGAGGTCATCGCGACATTTACCCCGGAAACCTCCCCTCCGGCAGAGGCGTCGGGGGTGAAGATCTCTGACGCCGAGAGCTATCGGGGCGTCTGGTTTCGTGGTGAACGTCCCGAACCCAAAGCCAAGCGCCTGCCCGCGGATGGTGAGGAAGCCAAACACATTGTCGCCCGCGCCAAACGCGGCCAGGCGGTCATTGAATCCCGGAATGCGGAAACGCGCCGCGCGCCGCCGCCCTTGCTCTACGACCTCACCGAGTTACAGCGCCATGCCAACCGGCTCTTCGGTTTCAGCGCACAGAACACGCTGGACATCGCCCAGAAGTTGTACGAACAGCATAAATTGATCAGCTATCCCCGCACCGACAGCCGCCATCTGTCCATGGCGGTCGCGGGAACGCTAGGGGCGGTGGTGGCCGCGATTGAGGAACCGTATCGGGATCGACTGGCGTCAGGAACCGGCCAGCGTCCATTGAGCAGCCGCTTTATCGACGACAGCAAGGTGACCGACCATCACGCCATTATTCCCACGCCCGTCCCGGCTCGGAGTGTGCTGACGGCGGAGGAACGGAAAATTTATGACCTGATTTGTCGCCGCTTGCTCATGGCCTGGCACGATGACCATCTTTGGGCGGTGACTACGCTGATTACCGCAATTCACACGCCGCCGGGCAAGGGGAAGGTGGCCCATGAAACGCCCCTGACCGACCGCTATCACAGTAGCGGCACGGCGGTTGAGCAAGTCGGGTGGAAGGTGCTGGAACTTGGTAATGACGCCGGGAAAGAGAAACCGGCCAGCAAGCGCAAATCCAAAACCGCGACGGCGGATAAAGCCGCGACGGATGACGCGGAACAAACGTTACCGCCGGGTCTGACCGTCGGTCAGGCGCAACGGGTTAAAGAGGTGCGGGCGGTCGCCAAGCAAACCCGCCCGCCACCGCGCTTGACCGAAGCGACGTTGCTCACCGCCATGGAAACGGCCGGGAAAACGCTCGAAGACAAGGAACTGTCGGCGGCGATGAAGGAGCGCGGTCTGGGGACTCCCGCGACCCGCGCCGACATGATTGAGACCCTGCTCAAGCGCCATTACCTGACCCGTGACGGCAAGGCGCTGAACGCGACTGATCGCGGCATCCGCCTGATTCAAACCGTGCAGGGGCCGATCAAGAGTCCGCAGATGACCGGGGAATGGGAAGCCTTTCTGAAGCGCATTCAGCGCGGTGAAGCCGAGTTAGGGAATTTTATGGCGGACATTGCGGACTTCGTGCAACAGGCCGTGGCGCAGACCTTGACCCTAATGCGTCCGCCGGCGTCGCCACTGGCCGCCCTCCCTGACGCAGTCGTGCATGAATTAACGCCGCGCCGGGAACCGATCCCGATTGATCGTCTGCTGGACGTGTTGCAAAAGGTCTTTCGCCTGTCGGCCTTTCGCCCGCACCAAGAGCAGGTCTGCCGCACCGTGACCGAGGGTGGCGATGTCCTGTTGGTCATGCCCACCGGGGCGGGTAAATCCTTGTGCTTTCAACTACCCGGCATCGCCCGCGCCGGTACCACGCTGGTGGTGTCGCCGCTGATTGCCTTAATGGAAGATCAGGTCGCCAAGCTGTGTGAACTGGGTCTGCGAGCCGAGCGCATTCATTCGGGGCGGGACCGGATGACGTCCCGTCAGGTGTGCATCGACTATTTGCAAGGGCAACTGGATTTCCTGTTCATCGCCCCGGAACGGCTGCGGGTGCCCGGCTTCCCGGAGATGCTGGCCAAGCGCAAGCCGGTGCTCATCGCGATCGATGAGGCGCATTGCATTTCGCAATGGGGCCATGACTTCCGGCCCGATTACCGGATGCTGGGCCAGCATCTGCCCCTGTTGCGCCCGGCCCCGGTCATCGCGCTGACCGCGACCGCCACGGTATTAGTGCAGGATGACATCGTCAGTCAATTGGGTTTAGGCGGCGCGAAACCTTATATCCACGGCTTCCGGCGCGCCAATCTGGCGGTGGAGACGGTAGAGACCAAACGCGGACCGGATCGACATGCCCTGGTGCGGCGGATTCTGGCCGATCCGGGACGGCGTCCGGCCATTGTCTATGCGCCGACCCGCAAGGAAACCGCGCAACTGGCTTTGGAACTGGGCGCGGATTATCCGACAGCGGCCTATCACGCCGGCATGGACGCGCAGGAACGCGAGCGGGTGCAGATGCGGTTCAACGCCAGCCAGTTGCAGGTGATCGTCGCCACCATTGCCTTCGGCATGGGCATCGACAAACCCGATATCCGCACGGTGATTCATACCGCGTTGCCGGGGAGCGTCGAGGGTTATTATCAGGAAATCGGTCGGGCGGGGCGCGATGGGCGGCCGGCTCGCGTCATCCTGCTGTATTCCTACGCAGATCTGCGCACCCACGAGTATTTTCATCAGCGCAGTTACCCCGACCCGAATGTACTGGCGCAGATTTACGCCGTCCTGAACACGGATTTCCAGTCCAAGGTCCTGTTACGCGACTGGCTGGGCATTGAACCGGAAGTGTTTGACGCCGCTGTGGATAAACTGCTGACGCATGGCGGCGCCCAGCGCGATATGGAAGGCAACCTGAGCCGGGGCGAAGCGGACTGGCGTCTGCCCTACCAGCGGCAGAGCGCACATAAGCTGTTAGATCCGCAGCAAATGCTTGAATTCGCAGACAAAGCCACCGGTTGCCGGATGGTGCGGCTGGTGCGGCATTTCGGCGACCGGGACGACGATCAACCTTGTGGGGTGTGTGATGTCTGCGCCCCACAGGCGACAACCGCCCGGCGCACCCGGCGGTTGAACACGGTTGAAACTCGGTGGGCGTTGCAAGCGCTGGGCAGCTTGCAATTACGCGACGGGCAGACCCCCCGTCAGTTATGCGAGCAATTGTCGGAAGGTACGGCGGATCGACGGACGTTCGAGCGACTGCTGGAAGCGATGGCGGGCATCGGGCTGGTGGAGTTGCGGGCAGATGCCTTCACCAACCAGGAGGGCAAGGTGATTGCGTATCGGCGGGCGTATCTGACCCTGGCCGGACGCAAGGCGGGCGCGAATGAAGTCGGGATGGTGCGGTTGACCGAGAAGGCCGGGGATAAGGCGGCAGATAAGACGCCGCCCCGAAGTCGGAGAAAAGCCCGGTAAGCGACTGGCCTACAGCGCATCCGGGTCTACGCCCAACTGTCGCAACCGTTCAGCCATTCGTAAAGCGCGCTGTTGGGCCACCTCGGCGGATTGTTCGGCAGCATCAGCACGTTGCCGGGCCACATCAGCGGATTGCTGGGCAGCATCAGCGCGTTGTTGCTCAGCTTCCGCTTCAGTCGGCAATAACTCGCCTTCCGGGGTAAACCAGCGCAGCCAAATCGCCTCCACGCCCTGAAAAGTGCCCTCCCAGCGCCCGAGATCGAGATTCAAGGTCGGGCTATGAATGCGACCTCTAGCGTCAATCGTCAGGGACTGGTATTGGTTGCCGTGCAGGGTAAAGCCGGCAAAATCTTCGGCGTTGAAGGGATCGTACCAATAGTATTCGGGTACATGCACCTGGCTGGCATAGAGCTTCTTCTTAAGGGTCTTGTCATACTGGGCCGTACTGGCCGAGAGCAGTTCAATCACGACATCAGGCCCCTTGCCCTGCTCCCAGGTCACCCAGCTCTTGCGCTCGCCGCGCGGCACATCGAGGGCGACAAAAAAATCCGGGCCAACAAAGCTGTTGTGACGGGCTTGTTGCAGGCTGTAATACAGGAACATATTACCGCCGGTGAAACCATCGTCACGCGCCCTCAACCAAAGATCCATGACATTGATCAGCAAACCCATCTGAAAATAGTGGCGTGGGGTTTCCATGGGCACTCCATCATCGTAAGGTAAATCGTCCTGGGTGGGGGGTAAAGCCGGTAAGTCGGCCTCGGCAACCGGTGGCGGCAGGGGAATGAACAATGCCATAAGTTCGCCTCCTGAAAAGTGGGGATCGGTGTGTCATTGTGGAAGACTATAGCACAACAAACGGGGCATTGCAGGCTAAAATTTAGTCTAATTCTTTATATTTCAACTAAAAAGACCAAGCCAAAGCCCGGCCTGCTGATACACTCTTTCCAGAAAATCACCTAAGATCCTTTTCCGCAACGTCCTAATCCACGCCCCCCGAGGACTCCCCCATGCAATTTCCTTATGGCATTGCCGATTTTCGCAAAATCCGCGAAGGCGGTTATTTCTACGTCGACCGCACCGACCGCATCCCCCTGATGGAGAACGTCGGCAGTCAGTTGCTGTTTCTCCGCCCGCGCCGCTTTGGCAAAAGCCTCTGGCTGTCCACCCTGGAAAATTACTACGACATCGCCCGCGCCGACGACTTCACCCGCTTGTTTGGCGACCTGAAAATCGGCCAGAACCCCACTCCCCGCCATAACCAGTACTTCATCCTGAAACTCAACTTCTCCCGGATCGACACGGACGGCGATTATCACGCCATTCGCCAGGCGCTGTTTGACCATGTCAACATCCGTATCGAGGGATTTCTGCACCGCTACGCCGCCTGGCTGACCCAACCGGTTCGCATCGACCACGCCAACGCCCAGGTGAGTGTCGATTCCCTGCTCAGCGCCATCTCCAATACGCCCTACAAGCTCTACCTGCTGATTGACGAATACGACAATTTCGCCAACGAGGTCATGGTCAGTCCCGACCGGGGCCGGGCGCGGTATAGCGAACTGGTCAAGGGCGAAGGTGTCCTCAAGACCTTCTTCAAAGCCGTCAAGGAAAGCGCCGAAGGGCAGGGTCTCGACCGCACCTTCCTCACCGGCGTCTCCCCCGTGGTCCTCAGCGATGTTACCAGTGGCTACAACGTCGCCGAAGATCTCTCGGATCGACCCCGCTTTCAGGATTTGTGCGGGTTTACTGAAGTGGAATTGACCACAGCGCTTAACCAGGTGGCCGCCGCCCAGGGCCTGATGACTGACCAGGCCGCAGCAGCACTCGACCTCATGCGGACCTTTTACAACGGCTACCGGTTTACCCCCGAACAAGCTGAAAGCATCTACAACCCCACTCTCGCGCTGTATTTTCTCAAACGGCTGGCTGAAGAAGGGATTTATCCGACCCGACTCCTGGATGACAACCTGGCCATGGACCGCAACCGCCTGCGCTACGTCGCCCAACTGCCCCATGGCGAAACCCTGATCACCCGGGCGCTGAATCCCGAAGTCCCCCTGGCCATCACCGAACTGTCCAACCGCTTTGGCGTCGAGGAGATGCTCACCGCCCCCAAAGACACCGCCTTTATGGCTTCGCTGTTGTATTACTTCGGCGTCCTCACTCTCGCCGGCCACGATGCCCTCGGCAAACTGCAACTCACTATTCCCAATCAAGTCGTGCGCCAACTCTACGTCGAACGCCTGGCTGCGCAACTACTTCCGAATTCGGAGGATCAACAACACCAGCAACAGGTCATCGAGCAGTTCTACACCACCGGGAATCCGGGTCCGCTGTGTGAACTGCTGGAACAGCGACTGGGGGTGCTGGACAATCGGGATTTGCGCTGGAGCAATGAACTGGTGGTCAAAATGGCGTTTCTGGCAGTGCTGTTCAATGACGCCTTCTACATCATGGATTCCGAACCGGCGCTGGCCCGTGGGTATGCCGATCTCAGTCTGATCGTCCGCCCCGATCAACGCCAATACGCGCTGCTCGATCATGTCCTGGAATTCAAAGCCCTCAAATGGGCCGAGGTCGGTCTGACCAGCGCCACCGGGCAGGCGCTCAGTCAAGAAGACTTACACGCCCTGCCCGCCGTCCAGACCGCGCTGGCCAGCGCCGAAACTCAGTTAGCCCGGTATCGTCAGGCGCTGACTGCTCGCTACGGCGACACCCTGCGCCTGCACACCCACGCCGTGGTCAGCCTCGGCCTTGAACGGCTGGTCTGGCGATAAGCGCCCATGTATTACGGTGAACGATTCAACAGCATCAGCCACCTCATCGGCGCCGTAGCGGCGCTCGTCGGTCTGGTTGTGGTCGTCGTGATCGCGGCGGAACAGGGCGATCCCTGGAAAATGGTGAGCTTCAGCATCTACGGAGCCACTCTGCTCCTGCTCTATACCATTTCCACGCTGTATCACAGCCTGCGCGGACGAGCCAAACAGATTTTCCGCAAGCTGGATCATCTGTCGATTTATCTGCTGATCGCCGGCACCTACACCCCGTTTACCCTAGTGACGCTGCGCGGCGTCTGGGGCTGGACGCTGTTTGGCATTATCTGGGGACTGGCGGTGGTCGGCATGGCGCTGGAAGCTTTGCCGCAAAAAGGCAATCGCGTCTTATCCATCGTGGTGTATGTGCTGATGGGCTGGCTGGTGCTGGTCGCGCTCAAACCGTTGCTGGCCGCGTTACCGTTCGCTGGCTTCATCTGGTTATTGCTGGGCGGGATTTTCTACACCGGTGGTCTGGCGTTCTACCTGTTCGATGAGAAAATCCGCCATTTTCACGGCATCTGGCATCTATTCGTGCTGGCGGGCAGCGCTTGTCACTATCGCGTGATCCTTGGCCAGCAGCATATACAGCGCCGGGACGACGAACAGGGTGAACAGCGTTCCTACCGCCATACCGCCGACCAGCACCAGACCGATGGAATTACGCGCTGCCGCGCCAGCTCCCGTCACCAAAGTCAGCGGGAAATGCCCGGCAATTGTCGCCGCCGTAGTCATCAGAATCGGCCGCAACCGAATCAACGCGGCATCACGCACTGCCTCCAGTTTGCTCAACCCATCGATCTGCCGGTGATTGGCGAATTCCACAATCAGAATGCCATTCTTGGCGATCAGCCCGATTAGTGTGACGAGTCCGACCTTGGCGTAAATGTTCAGCGTGGTCGTCCAGTCCGCGGTCAGCGGAAAGGGAATGTTGGGATTGGGCATCCGCAGAAACGTGAAGATCAGCGCCCCGAACAGCGCCAGCGGCACTGAACCCAGCAGAATGATGAACGGGTCGCGGAAGCTGTTGAACTGCGCCGCCAGCACCAGAAAGATCAGGATGATGGCGAACCCCATGGTCTTGAAGAACTGTGCACCGCCCTCCTGCCGCAACTGCCGCGATTCACCAGTGTAGTCAATCACATAGCCTTTAGGCATGATTTTGGCCGCTTCGTCTTCCAGAAACCGGAGTGCCTGATCGAGCGGGCGGATAGCAACGCCGCTGATTTTCACCGCGTTCAACTGCTGGAAGCGATTGAGCGAGCGCGGCCCGGTGCGTTCGTTGAGCGTGGCGATGGCGCTGAGCGGCAATAACTGACCGTCCGGGCCGGTGACATGGATGTTTTCCAGTTGATCGGCATTGAGCCGACTGATCCGCTGCACCTGGGGGATGACCTTGTAGCTGCGCCCGGCAATGTTAAAGCGATTGACGAAGTTGCCGCCGACCGCCGCGCTCAAATCCGCGCCAATCTGTTGCAGACTCATGCCCAGCGCAGCGGCTTTCTCGCGGTTGATCATGATCTCGGTCTGCGGTTGATCCAGCTTCACATCGATCAGTGGCGGGAACGCGAACATGCCACTCGCGGCGGCCTTCTCCTGCACTTGCTGCGCGATGCCGAGAATTTCCTGGGCATCAGCGGTCGAGGCGATGATGAACTCTACCGGGAACTGACCACCCCCGGGCAAGGCGGGCGGTGTGACCGGGAAAATGTTAATGCCGGGAATCGTAGCCAGTTGCGCCTGCACCTCGGGCAGAATTTCAAACACGGTGCGTTCCCGCTGATCCCACGGCTTGACCACCATGCCGCCAAATCCGGAAGTGGCGAAGGTGATGAGAAAGGTGAATTCCGTTTCCGGGGTATTCAGAAATATCCGGTTGGCGGCGGCGGTGAACTGGCTGGTCTGATCCAGGGTGGCGTTCGCCGAAGTTTCAACAATGCCGAAAATGACGCCCTGATCTTCGTTCGGCGCCAGTTCTTCCGCCGAAAACATCCACATCGGCACGGTCAAAACCGCCAGCGTCGCCCACAACAGATAGACCGCGGGCCGACCGCTCAGCGCACCGTCCAGCCACCGGCCATACGCTTGCTTGAGACGTTCAAAAGCGGCGTTGATATGCGCCGGCAGCCAGTGCTGTTCATCCTCAGCCTTCAGCAGTTTCGACGCCAGCATCGG
>JAIFNF010000312.1 GCA_020047885.1 Gammaproteobacteria bacterium
TGGGCATCAAGCCGGAAAATATTTTCATCGAGGATCTGCGTGAAGAATTCGTGCGTGATTTCGTCTTCCCCATGTTCCGGGCCAACGCGATTTACGAAGGGGAGTACTTGCTAGGTACTTCTATCGCCCGGCCGCTGATTGCCAAGCGGCAGATTGAAATTGCGGTGCAGACCGGCGCGGATGCGGTTTCCCACGGTGCCACCGGCAAAGGCAATGATCAGGTGCGCTTTGAACTGGGCGCGTATGCCCTTAAGCCGGACATCAAGATTATCGCGCCGTGGCGGGAATGGGATCTGCTGTCGCGGGAGAAGTTGTTGGCTTACGCGGAACAGCACGGTATTCCGGTCGAGATGAAGCGTGGGACGAAATCGCCCTATTCGATGGATGCCAACCTGCTGCATATTTCCTACGAAGGCGGCGTGCTCGAAGACCCGTGGAACGAGCCGGAAGAGCCGATGTGGCGCTGGTCGGTGTCGCCGGAAAAAGCCCCGGATCAGCCGCGCTCCATTGAACTCAGCTATCGCAACGGCGACATCGTGGCGATTGACGGTGAAGCGCTCAGTCCGGCTGCGGTGCTGACCCGGTTGAATCAACTGGGCGGCGAACATGGCATTGGCCGGCTGGATCTGGTGGAAAACCGCTATGTCGGCATGAAGTCCCGGGGTTGCTATGAAACCCCCGGCGGCACGATCATGCTCAAGGCGCACCGGGCTATGGAATCGCTGACCCTGGATCGGGAAGCGGCGCATCTCAAGGATGACCTGATGCCGCGCTACGCCAGTCTGGTCTATAACGGCTACTGGTGGAGTCCTGAACGGAAGTTGTTACAGACCCTGATCGACGCCTCGCAGGCTCCGGTGAACGGCGTGGTGCGGGTGAAGTTGTACAAGGGCAATGTGATCATCGCGGGCCGCCAGTCGGATGACAGCCTGTTTGACATGAACATCGCGACCTTTGAAGATGACGCTGGCGCGTATGATCAAAAGGACGCGGGCGGCTTCATCAAGCTGAATGCGCTGCGGATGCGAATTGCCGCGTTCAAAGGCCGGACGTAACCCGGCCAACCCACCCCCTCTCCGACAAGGCGAGGGTGTTTGTGTATCACCAGGAGGCTAACCATGCGTATTCTCCACACCATGCTGAGAACCGGCGATCTGGATCGTTCCATCCAGTTTTACACCGAAATTCTGGGCATGAAACTGCTGCGCCGCCAGGATTATCCCACCGGTGAATTTACTCTGGCGTTCTTGGGCTATGGCGCTGAATCCGACCATACGGTGATTGAATTGACCTACAATTGGGGCGTCGATCATTATGAGATCGGGACCGGTTACGGGCATATCGCGATTCAGGTTGATGATGTCTATCAGGCCACCGCGGAAGCCAAAAACCGGGGCGGCAAAATTCTGCGTGAAGCCGGCCCCATGAACGCCGGGACAACGATCATCTCGTTTATTGAAGACCCTGACGGTTATCCCATAGAGTTGATTGGCAAGAAATAACCGTCGTTACCCTCAGGAGAATGTTTTGGCCAAGCCTAACTACCAGTATGAGAAGCGCCAGAGAGATCTCGCGAAGAAAAAAAAGCAGGACGAGAAACAGCAAGAAAAGCGTCAACGCAAGGGCAATGCTGCGCTGGACGATACCCCGAACCCGGAATCACCGCCGGAATCACCGCCGGAATCACCGCCGGAAGCCTGACCTTTCCTACTCATAAAAAACCGGTTCGCGCCGGTTTTTTTATCCTGCCTATCTTTGGGATCATTGTTGGAAAGACGACATGCCCGGCTATCCCCCATCCGGTAAAGTCGGCTAAACTGAACGTGTCCGACTCGCCAGCCAACCCGCCGCGGTGCGGGCATTTCCCCGGTCGATTTCCCGCATGACGAGCAATTCCATTATGAATACGCAGGATTCTTTCAGCAAAACCGAAACCCATCGGGCCTTTCCCGCCGGCCAAGCCATTTTTCGGGAAGGTGACCCCGGCGATGTCCTGTATATTGTCATTGAGGGCGAGGTGACGATTCTGATCGATAACCAACCCCTGGAAACGCTCGGCTCCGGCGACATTCTCGGCGAAATGGCGCTGATCGAAGACCGCCCGCGCAGTGCGACCGCCCTTGCTACCACTGACTGTCTGCTGACACCGGTGACCCGCCAGCACTTTCTCACCCTGATCCAACGCACCCCAATGTTCGCCCTCCAGGTGATGCGGGTACTGGCGCAGCGCCTGCGGCAGACCAACCAACAGAGACGCGCATGAGCCAGGCCGCACTGGCTTCCTACTCGGAAGAACCCGAGGCGCTAGAATCGCCCAGCGAAACGTTGCTGGCGTCCTATCCGGTCGCGGAATCCGGCTATGATGAAATGTGTTCAGCCCCCGGTGTCCTGCGGCCCCACTGGGTCGCCATGGCTCAGGCGCTGGAGGAAATCGGCGGTGAGGAGCTGGATCGTCGCCATGACGAAGTCCAACGATTGTTGCAAACCGATGGCGTCACCTACAACACCTATGATGATCCGCAGGGTTCCCAACGGCATTGGCTGGTTGATCCGATTCCGTTATTGATGACCGGTGAGGAATGGACCACGCTGGCGGAGGGTCTGGAACAGCGCGCACGGTTGATGAACGCGCTGTTGGTTGATTTGTATGACCGGCGACTGGCGATCCGGCAAGGCTGGTTGCCAGCGGAACTGGTTTATGCCCACCCCGGCTTTCTGCATCCCTGTCACCGTTCGCTGCCTGACGGCCACCGCTGGCTGATTTTCCATGGCGTCGATCTGGCGCGGGGACCGGATGGCGTCTTCCGGGTCTATGGCGACCGCACCCAGTCACCCTCGGGCGCGGGCTATACCCTGGAAAATCGCATTACCCTGGCGCGGGCGTTGCCGATGCTCTATCGCGACGCGCCCTTGCGCCGGCTGGCCAGTTTTCTGGAAACCGAACGCACGACCCTGGCAGGTCTGTCCCGCCACCATCCCGAAAATCCGCACGTTGTCTTGCTGACCCCCGGCCCCCACAGCCCGGTCTATTTTGAACACGCCTATCTGGCCAATTACCTGTCGCTCACGCTGGTCGAGGGCGAGGATCTGGTGGTGCGTGATAGCCGGGTCTGGTTGAAAACCCTCGGCGGTTTGCGGCCTGTGGATGTCATTCTGCGGCGTGTCCTCGACGCCTTTTGTGATCCGCTGGAGCTGCGGGGCGATTCCCTGTTGGGTGTACCCGGTCTGCTGCAAGCGGCGCGTGGTGGTCATGTGGTGCTGGCCAACGCGATTGGCAGCAGCATCATCGAAAATCCGGGACTGGCACCTTTCCTGCCGCACTTATGCCGGCAACTGCTGGGTGAAGATTTGAAACTGCCCTCGCTGCCGACCTGGTGGTGCGGCCAGCCGGACGATGCGGATTATGTGCTCAGGCATCTCGACGAGTTAGTCGTGCGCTCGATTCAGCCGGGCAGCGCCTACTGGGAAGGCCGCCAACTGGACGCCGCCGCTCACACCCAACTGACGCAGCGCATTCAGGCGCAGCCGCATCTGTTCATCGCTCAGGAACCCACGCCGCTGTCGACCACCCCAGTGCTGGAGGACGGTCGGCTGACGCCACGTCCGGTGATGTTGCGTGGATTCGTGGTGGCGGAGGATGAGGGCTATCGGGTGATGCCCGGGGGACTAGCGCGGGTGTCCTCGGGGATGGACACCTTGCAAGCGGCGCTGCAAAAGGGCGGCATCAGCAAGGACTGGTGGGTGCTGGCCCCGACCCCGCAGCGTCATGTCAGTCTGCTGCGGCAGGCGCATGGGCCGATCATCGTCACCCGCGATGGTAGCGATCTGCCCAGTCGGGTCGCGGATAACCTGTTTTGGCTGGGTCGCTATGGCGAACGACTGGACGGCACCGCGCGCTTGTTGCGCGAGGCGCTGGGTCGGTTGCTGGAGTGGGAGCAGGATAATACCGATGAGCGCTGTCTGGACGATCTGTTGGAGGCGCTGGAAATCACCGTGCCGCCGGTGGCCGAATCACCCCGCGCCCGCTTCTTTGCACTGCGTCAGGCGCTGTTGAATATGCTGGTGGATGCCGAACATCCGGGCAGTCTGCAAACTATCTTCAACGGGCTGTCCCGGACCGGACGGGCGATGCGCAACCATTTGGGCGATGACAGTTGGCGACTGCTGAACCGCTTGCAGCAATGGATTCAGGAACTCCCCGCCAATCTGAGCGCCCGGCAGGCGCGTGAGTTGCTGGAAGAGGAGCTGGTGTTGGTGGCGGCGTTCTGTGGGCTGAATAATGAAACCATGCCGCATCATCAGGGCTGGCTGTTTTTCGATATTGGCCGTTACCTGGAGCGGGTCTTGCGCACCCTGGATTTATTCAAACTGGCGTTCATTACCGCCCGCCATCCCGGCGTCCCCCTGTGGGAAGTGGTGTTAACCATCACCGACAATTTAACCGCCTATCGCCGCCGCTACCGTTCGGCGCTGCATCCGACCGCCATTATTGACCTGCTCTTGTTTGATGAGGGCAATCCTCGCTCAGTCGGTTATCAGTTGCTGCGACTGCAACGGCATATTGGCCGCTTGCAACAGCCGAATGGCTCGCCCTACCGCAGCGCCGAGCAGCGACTGGTGCTTGAAGCGCTGTCTACCCTGCAACTGGCCGACATTGCCGCGCTGGCGACCTTGTCCCACGACAGTACCCGTTCCAGCGCGGAACTGATCCGGTTACTGGACGCCATTTATAAACCGCTGTCCGGTTTGTCGGACGCCCTGACCCACAGCCATTTCAGTCATGCTGAAGTGCCTCAACAGTTGATCACGATGCAACCATGAGGTACACCATCACCCACCGCACGCTGTACGAGTACACCAGTGGCGTAGCCCTATGCCACAACGAAGCGCGTTTGTTGCCCCGCGAGACCCCCTGGCAGTTGCACCGACCCAGCCAGATCCGCATTAAACCGCGACCGGCGGTATCCGTAGAGCGGGTGGATTTCTTCGGCAACCGGGTGCTGTACTTCGCCATCCAGGACATTCACCAGCGCTTGGAAGTCACCGTCGCCACCGAAGTGCGGGTTCTGGATGAACGGCCGTTTGATGAGTCCAGCGCCTCACTGCCTTGGGAACAGGCTCGGCGGATGCTGCGGGAAGACCCGGATCCGGAAATTGTTGAGGCTCGGCTCTTTGGGTTGAGTTCACCGTTCGTAGCGATCAAGTCCGTCTTCCAGGACTACGCGGAACCGAGTTTCCCACCGGGTCGGCCCTTGCTGGAAGCGGTCGCCGATTTGAATGCGCGCATTTACCGCGAATTTAAATATGACCCGCATTTCACCACCGTGGCTACGCCGCTGAACGAGGTACTGAAAGAGCGGCGCGGGGTGTGTCAGGATTTCGCTCATCTGGCCATTGCCTGCCTGCGGACGCTGGGACTGGCGGCGCGCTATGTCAGCGGCTATCTGGAGACCTTGCCGCCGCCCGGTCAACCCCGGTTGATTGGTGCCGACGCCTCCCACGCCTGGCTGGCGGTTTATGTGCCGGGGATGGGCTGGGCGGAATTTGATCCGACGAATGACTGTATGCCCCGCGAGAAGCACGTGACGCTGGCCTGGGGTCGGGATTACGGCGATGTCGCCCCCTTGGGGGGGGTGGTCACCGGCGGCGGTTCACACTCCCTGAAAGTGTCGGTCGACGTCGCCCCGAGTCCCGAGCCGTTGCGAGGGAAGCGGGGGTAGGGGAACGGGGTTCGGGTTCGGTTAAATACGTACCGCCAGCACGTCGCACGGTGCGCCATGCAGAACGGCGTTGGCGGTCGAGCCAAGTAGCAGCGCCAGCCCGTGGCGGCCATGGCTGCCGACGACGATCAGATCAGCATGGTGGTCTTTGGCCGCGCCAATAATGCCTTCTTTGGTGGACAAGGCGTTGACGACCCACAGGCCGGCGTCAGCGACGTCCAGACGTTCCGCAAGCTGGCCGAGTGCATTCCGCGCTTCCTGAAGCAGGGCTTCGTCGGGCAGGTCGGGCAGCACGGGCAGCAGCTCATAGCCCCCACTCAGGCTGATATTCACGTCCTCGACCACATGAATCAGACTCAATTTCGCGCCGCATTTTCGGGCGATGTCCCGGGCGCGTGCGCCCACTCGCAAGGCGTCTTCGGAGAAATCAGCAGCAAACAGGATCTGTTGGTACATGACTTTTACTCCCAGGTCGGTTTCTAGGGTGATGCGGTTTCCAGCAGCGTCTGTAAAAATTCACGGGTCTCCTGACGCGCCGGATCATCGGGCGGCAAGCGTTTTTGCGATTCGCGCAAGGCTCCGACACCCAGTTTGACCTGCACTAACCCCAAATTATGCAGGGTTTTGGCGTCATCGCGGCGGCGCAGCGATTCCTGATAAGCGCGTTGCGCCGAATCCAGCCGCCCCTGTTCCGCATACAGATTGCCCAACTGAAACCAGGGTTCGGCATCGCCGGGTTTCAACCGGGTGAGTTGCAGATAGTAGCCTTCGGCCACGTCCCAGCGCCCGGTTTGGTAAGCCTGCAAGGCGCGTTCTTCAATGAAGGCCGGGTTCGCGGAACCGGGTTTGCTGGCCACGGGCGGCGTGGGCGGGGCAACCGGTGATTCGGCAACCCGCGGGCGGGGAACATCAGTGGCCGGGGCGGTGGTGACGCCGGGCATTGCCACACAACCGCTCAGGGTGGCGGAGAGGGCTATCCTCCAGACGATTCGGAACATGAGCGGCGATCTCCAGCGAACGGTATCGATAGGGTCAACGTTGGGCTACCGCAAAAACACCGTCGCCAGTCCCAGAAAGATGAAAAACCCCATGCCATCGGTGATGAAGGTCAGCAAGACGCTCGATCCCATGGCCGGATCGCGGCCCAGCCGGTGCAGGGTCAGGGGAATAGCCACCCCCATCAACGCCGCCAGCAGCAGATTCAACAGCATCGCCGCCGCCATCACCCCGCCCAGGGGCAGGTTCCAGTACAACAACCAGGCAAACACGCCCACCGTCGCGCCCCAGACCAGCCCGTTCAGCAGGCCGACGCCCAGTTCCTTGAAGACCAGATGCCAGGTGTTTTGCGGGGTAATCTCGCCCAGCGCCAGGCCACGCACCACCAGCGCGGTGGTCTGATTGCCGGAATTGCCGCCAATGCCGGCGATAATCGGCATCAGCGTCGCCAGCGCCACAATCTGGATGATGGTGTCCTCGAACAGGCCGATCGCCCGCGAGGCGATAAAAGCGGTGCAGAGGTTGACCGCCAGCCACAGCCAGCGATTGCGGGCGCTGGCCCAGATCGGGGCAAACAGATCTTCATCGCCCTGCAAACCGGCCATATTCAGCACATCTTCCTCCGACTCCTCGCGGATGTAGTCCATCACTTCATCCACCGTCAACCGCCCCACCAGTTTGCCCCGGTCATTGACCACCGGTGCTGATACCAGATCGTAGCGCTCGAAGGCTCGGGCGGCATCATCGGCATCGTCGGTCGGGCCGAACAGCACCGGATCGGTGATCATCAGCGCGCTGATCGGTTGTTGTGGATCGTTGAGCAGCAGCGCCGGCAAGGGTAAAACGCCCTTGAATGCATGTCGGGCGTCCACTACGAACAACTGGTCGGTATTCGGCGGCAACGCTTCCCGCCCGCGCAACAGCCACAAGACCTGTTCCACCCGCTGATTCTCGCGCACCGTCAGAATATCGGGACTCATCAAATGGCCGACCTGGTCTTCGGGATAGGCCATGGTGGTGTGCAACCAGTCGCGGTCACGGGCGTTGCGCGTTTGCAGGACTTCGGCCAGCACATCTTCGGCCACCGCTTCGGCTAAATCAGCCAGATCGTCGGCGTCCAGTTGACCCAGCACCTTGACCAGCGCCGGACGTTCGAGGACTTCAATCACCCAATCCCGCACCGCGTCGGAGACCTCCAGCAGCACCTCGCCGCTTTGCTCATCCCGCATCTGTCGCCAGACCAGCCAGCGGTCTTCCAGCGGCAACGCTTCCAGGATGTAAGCAATATCCGCCGGATGCAGGCTGTGCAGTTTCAGTTGCAGTTCCACCAGATGCTGGCGATGCACTAGCGCTTCGATGAGTTGATGGCGGGGACTGGCGCGGTCGCGGTCGACCAGCGTTTCGACCAGCCGGTGCTTCTCCAGC